>NZ_JBFUIR010000008.1:0-56082 GCF_056401755.1 Pseudomonas sp. P4_D7
GTTAGTCAGATGTACATTTGCTGACTAACACAGCTATCGTCGGCACGCCGCCCGGAGCAGGCTCACTCCTACAATTGGATTTGCGGTGTTATTGCTGGACGGGTACCCACGGCAGGATCGGGATCGCGGTCACGGCATTCTGCGGACTGCCTTCGATCAAGCGATCGCTGTAGACCAGATACACCAGCGTATTGCGCTTCTTGTCCAGGAATCGCACCACCTGCATGGTCTTGAATACCAGCGAAGTGCGCTCCTTGAACACCTCATCGCCATCCTTCAGATCACCCTTGAACTTGATCGGGCCGACCTGACGGCAAGCGATCGACGCTTCTGCGCGATCTTCAGCGAGGCCCAGACCGCCCTTCACACCCCCCGTCTTGGCGCGCGACAGGTAGCAGGTCACCCCCTCAACTTTCGGATCATCGAAAGCCTCGACCACAATGCGGTCGTTCGGACCGACAAACTTGAACACCGTCGACACCTGACCGATTTCCTCGGCCGAGGCCAGCAATGGCATCGCCATCAGCAAGCCCAACAATCCTTTCGCTAAACGCATCGAATTTTCCTTAGACCAGAATTAGGTTGTCACGGTGAACCAGCTCAGGCTCCGCCATGTAACCAAGCAAACCAACAATCGCATCCGACGACTGACCGATGATTTTTTGTGCTTCCAGCGCACTGTAGTTAGCCAGGCCACGAGCAATCTCACGACCATCGGGCGCCACGCAGACGACCATTTCACCGCGACGGAAACTGCCCTGCACCAACTTCACACCTACCGGCAGCAAACTTTTATTGCCCTGTGACAACGCCGACACCGCACCATCATCCAGCACCAACGTGCCGCGAGTCTGCAGATGCCCGGCCAGCCATTGCTTGCGCGCCGCGAGCATGCCGCGCTCAGGCGACAGCAACGTACCGATACGCTCACCCGCCTTCAGACGATCAAGCACACGCTCAAGACGCCCACCAACAATGATGGTGTGCGCACCGGAACGTGCAGCCAGTCGCGCAGCACGCAACTTGGTCTGCATACCGCCACGCCCCAGCGCACCGCCCGTACCACCCGCTACCGCATCGAGACTCGGATCATCGGCGCGCGCTTCGTAAATCAGCTGCGCCTCGGGATTATTGCGCGGATCGGCGTCAAACATGCCATCGCGGTCGGTCAGGATCACCAGCAAATCCGCCTCGACCAGGTTAGCCACCAGCGCCGCCAGGGTGTCGTTGTCGCCAAAGCGGATTTCGTCGGTGACCACGGTGTCGTTTTCGTTGATCACCGGGATGACTTTCAGGTCGACCAATGCGCGCAAAGTGCTGCGGGCGTTGAGGTAGCGCTTGCGGTCGGACAAATCGTCGTGAGTCAGGAGAATCTGCGCAGTGTGCCGGCCATGCTCGGCGAAACTCGATTCCCACGCCCGCACCAGACCCATCTGACCAATCGCAGCGGCTGCCTGGAGCTCGTGCATCGCACTGGGTCGTGCGGTCCAGCCCAAACGACTCATGCCGGCCGCTACCGCCCCGGAGGACACCAGCACCAACTCGACACCAGCCTCATGCAAGGCCACCATCTGCTCCACCCAGACACTCATTGCCGCGCGATCCAGCCCTTTGCCATCAGCTGTCAGCAAAGCGCTGCCGATCTTCACGACCCAACGCTGCGCACCTGTCACCTTGCTCCGCATCATCTTCAACCTTAGCTTGAGGGCAACGCGACCCAGCGCCGCCCATGACGTTATTTGTGACTTGCGATTTCCAGATACTAAAACGCCGCTCGATTGAGCGGCGCTTAAGTTTACTGCAACGAATCAGTCACGCACGTAAATGATTTCCGGACCGTCTTCGTCATCCACATCTTCTTCGTCCCAATCATCGTCGCCGATGTCATGGACCGACTTCACGCCGCTGCGACGCAGGGCACGCTTGTCATCCAGCGCCTGCAGTTGCGCGCGCGCTTCGTCTTCGATGCGCTGATCGAGATCGGCAAGCTCTTCCTTGTAAGCCGGGTCATTGGCCAAGCGATCGGCACGATCTTCCATGTAACGCATGATGTCGTGACACAGACGCTCGGTACCGATCTTGGCGATCGCCGAGATCACATAGACCGGACCGGTCCACTCGAGGCGATCAACGATTTCCTTGACGCGCTCTTCGTGCTCTTCTTCAAGGATCTGGTCGCACTTGTTCAGCACCAGCCAGCGATCACGCTCGGCCAGGGACGGGCTGAACTTGATCAGTTCGTTGACGATCACTTCAGCGGCATCCGGCGCGCTGGAATCATCCAGCGGCGCCATATCGACGAGGTGCAGCAACAGACGCGTACGCGCCAAGTGCTTGAGGAAGCGAATGCCCAGGCCAGCACCGTCGGAGGCTCCCTCGATCAGACCCGGAATGTCGGCAATGACGAAGCTCTTCCAGCGATCGACGCTGACCACACCCAGGTTCGGCACCAGCGTGGTGAACGGATAGTCAGCCACTTTCGGCTTGGCGGCCGAGACCGAACGGATAAAGGTACTTTTACCGGCGTTCGGCAAGCCCAGCAGACCGACGTCAGCCAGTACTTTCATTTCCAGTTTCAGGTCGCGCTGCTCACCCGGCTTACCCGGCGTGGTCTGACGCGGCGCCCGGTTGGTACTGGATTTGAAACGGGTGTTACCCAGACCGTGCCAACCACCCTGCACTACCATCAGTTTCTGGCCAGCCTTGGTCAGGTCGCCAATCACTTCCTGAGTAGCAGAGTCGATCACCGTAGTGCCGACCGGCACGCGCAGGATCAGGTCTTCGCCCTTCTTGCCGGTGCAGTCAGTGCTGCCGCCATTGGAGCCACGCTCGGCATCGAAGTGCCGGGTGTAACGGTAGTCGACCAGGGTGTTGAGGTTTTCGTCAGCCATCATGTAGATGGAACCGCCGTCACCGCCATCACCGCCGTTCGGGCCACCGTTTTCGATGAATTTTTCCCGACGGAAACTCATGGCGCCATTGCCGCCATCACCAGCCTTTACGCGAATCGATACTTCATCAACAAACTTCATAACCAACGCCTCTCGCCGTACGGACGAGCCGAAAAACAATCAAGACATAAGACTCTTGCAAAAATGAGCGCAGCGACCCCAAAACACGACCTGCATCGCACGCCGACAGCCCATACAAACAGTTTTGCAAGAGACTCACCCCACAAACGAAAAAGCCCCGTCGCGAGACAGGGCTTTTCCAGCGATCGCGCAATTAAGCTGCGACAACGCTCACGTAACGGCGGTTGAACGCGCCTTTTACTTCAAACTTGATCACGCCTTCGATTTTCGCGAAGAGGGTGTGATCCTTACCCATGCCAACGCCGTAGCCAGCGTGGAATTGGGTGCCGCGCTGACGCACGATGATGTTGCCCGGAATGATTTTCTGGCCGCCATACATCTTAACGCCAAGGCGTTTGGCTTCTGAGTCGCGACCGTTACGGGTACTACCACCAGCTTTTTTGTGTGCCATGAGTCAATTCTCCTAGTGAGGAATTAGGCTGAAATTAAGCCTGAATACCGGTGATTTTGATCTCGGTGTACCACTGGCGGTGGCCCATACGCTTCATGTGGTGCTTACGGCGACGGAACTTGATGATGCGGACTTTATCGTGACGACCTTGGGAGATCACTTCAGCCACAACGGTAGCGCCAGCAACAACTGGAGCGCCGATATTCACGTCGTCGCCATTGGCAACCAACAGAACGCGATCAAAGGTAACGGATTCGCCGGTAGCGATTTCCAGTTTTTCGATCTTCAGGTATTCACCCGGGGCGACTTTGTACTGCTTGCCGCCAGTAACGATTACTGCATAAGACATGGTATTTCTCCGATAATCCTGCTCACCCAGCTCTTTATAAGAAGAGGTATTGGCTGGCATGGCTGCATAAGGCTGGAAGGCCCGTTGCAATTGCGTAAGGCAGGTGCTGCCCAGGAAGTTCAGGGTGCGCGATTGTACGCAAGGTGCCGCAGGCTTGCAAGTAGCCGTCTATCGCGCCTTGACAGGTCTGGATGGGGGTCCTAGCATGCCGCGCAACCCTTCTGGAGCGACTCTCGCTGATGCAACCCCAAGCTTTCTACCGCGCGGTGGCGGACGATTTTAGCGCCGTCGACGGCATCATCAAGAAGCAGCTGACTTCCCGAGTACCGCTGGTATCGAAAATCGGCGATTACATTACCTCGGCCGGCGGCAAACGTCTGCGTCCTTTATTAGTGTTGCTGTGTGGCAAGGCCCTGGGTCGCGAAGGCGACGACATGCGCCTTTTGGCCGCCACCATCGAATTCCTGCACACCGCCACCCTGCTGCATGACGACGTGGTCGACATGTCCGGCATGCGCCGTGGCCGTTCTACCGCCAACGCCATGTGGGGCAACGCCCCGAGCGTGCTGGTCGGCGATTTCCTGTACTCGCGCTCGTTCGAAATGATGGTCGAACTGGGCTCGATGCCGGTGATGAAGATCCTGTCCCAGGCCACGCGCATCATCGCTGAAGGCGAAGTACTACAACTGTCCAAGGTGCGCGACGCCAGCACCACCGAAGAAACCTATATGGAAGTCATCCGCGGCAAGACCGCGATGCTCTTCGAAGCTTCGACCCACAGCGCCGCTGCATTGGCCGGTGCTACCGCTGAGCAGAGCGAAGCCCTGCGCACCTTCGGTGATCACCTCGGTGTGGCGTTCCAACTGGTCGACGACCTGCTCGACTACAAGGGCGACGCCGAAACCCTGGGCAAGAACGTCGGTGACGATCTGGCCGAAGGCAAACCGACCCTGCCGCTGATCTACACCATGCGTGAAGGTACGGCTGAACAGGCTGCACTGGTGCGTCAGGCGATCCAGAAAGGCGGGATCGAAGACCTGGAAAGCATCCGCATTGCCGTGGAAGCCTCCGGTTCGCTTGAGTACACCGCGCAACTGGCCCGCGATTACGTGGCCCGTGCGATCAAGTGCCTCGATGCCCTGCCGGCCAGCGAATACCGCGATGCGCTGGTTGAACTGAGCGAGTTTGCGGTCGCCCGTACGCACTGATACAGCCCACTGTGGGAGCGAGCCTGCTCGCGAAAGCAATCTGCCAATCGACATCAATGTTGACTGACACACCGCTTTCGCGAGCAGGCTCGCTCCCACAGTTGTTTCTGCGCTATGCCCTCCCTCGCGTAAAACCCTATACAATGTGCGACTTTTAGCGATCCATACCCAAGGAGCCTTAGTGAGCACGTTGCCACCCTGCCCGAAATGCAATTCCGAATACACCTACGAAGACGGTACCCAGCTGGTGTGCCCGGAGTGCGCCCACGAGTGGTCCGCCAGCGGCGAAGCCGAAGTGGCGTCTGATGATGCCGTGAAGAAAGACTCGGTCGGCAACGTCCTGCAGGACGGCGACACCATCACCGTGATCAAGGATCTGAAGGTCAAGGGCACTTCGCTGGTGGTCAAGGTCGGCACCAAGGTCAAGAACATCCGTCTGTGCGATGGCGACCACGATATCGACTGCAAGATCGACGGTATCGGCCCGATGAAACTCAAATCCGAGTTCGTCAGAAAGGTCTGATTCCGTTGTCATCCATCCCGCGCCAGGCGTGGGATGGAGCTTCACCCTCCCCGCTCTACCCCAGCAAAACCGCGCAATAGCCAAACGCCAGCCGTTTTGACCTTACGCAATCTTTACCCGGAAAATTTCAGAATCCGCCAATAGACGCTTGCTATTTGGCGAATAAGAATTATTCTCATTGAAACCCTTCAAGGAGATGAGAACCATGACTTATTTGATCGACGCGTGGCTGGATCGCCCACACCCTTACCTCAGAATCCTCCATCGGGAGACCGGTGAAGTCTGTGCGGTGCTTGAGGAAGAAGCCCTGCATGAGTTGCAAGACCAAGGGGATCTGGACGTCAGCAGTCTCAATTCCAGCGAACCATTGGTGCTCAAGGAGCTGGTGCGCAATCTGTTTCTGTTCTGCTATGCCCGGGCCTTGCGCCCGACCAGTGAACTGCATCACAAGATAGAAGTATGAGCAGTAATACAAAACATGTGGGAGCGAGCCTGCTCGCGAAGGCTTCAACTCGAATCTCAGTTTAGATCCAGTCGCCTGCATTCGCGAGCAAGCTCGCTCCCACAAAGGTCTTACAGAACGTCCAGCAGCTCGACGTCGAATACCAGAACGCTATGCGGCGGGATGCTGCCAACGCCTTGAGCGCCGTAAGCCAGTTCGCTCGGCACGTACAGACGCCATTTGCTGCCGGCATTCATCAGTTGCAGGGCTTCGGTCCAGCCAGCGATCACGCCGCCAACCGGGAATTCTGCAGGCTGGCCACGCTCGTAGGAGCTGTCGAACACAGTGCCGTCGATCAGTGTGCCGTGGTAGTGAGTACGGACCTGGTCTTCACGGGTAGGCTTGGCGCCTTCGCCCTGAGTCAGCACTTCGAATTGCAGGCCGGAAGCCAGGGTGGTGATGCCGTCACGCTTGGCGTTTTCAGCCAGGAAAGCCAGGCCTTCGCCAGCAGCGGCTTCAGCTTTGGCAGCGGCTTCGGCTTGCATGATTTCGCGGATAACCTTGAAGCTGGCGGACATTTCTTCCTGGCCAACACGGCTTTCCTTGCCGGCGAAAGCGTCGGTCAGACCGGCCAGGATCGCGTCCAGGCTAACGCCCGGTGGCGGGTTGTCGCGCAGCTGGTCGCCCAGTTGACGGCCGATGCCGTAGCTGACGCGGGTTTCGTCGGTGGACAGATTTACTTCGGACATGACACTGCTCCGCTGTGCGGACGGCCACAAGACTTGCCGTGCGAGCACAGCGCGTCCCGGCGCGCCCGGAACCAAAAGGGCGAGCAGACTAGCACAGATGCCCGGCGATGGGGCGCAAGGCCTACAGGGCTGAACGCCAGGCGAGCGGCACCTTCAGGCATTCATCGATACTGCCGCCCAGGCCGCACATTTCGTCATGCACCGAGGTGTGGACAAGATTGAAGGGCAGCACCGGAAACGCATGCAGCAGATCCCGCGCATGCTCCACTGATCGCAGGGTCAGCATCTTGCCTTTGGGATCACTCAACGGATATGCCGCCCCGTGCATCCGCGCTTCGAGCAGATAAATCCCGCCCTCCATGGAGATCAGGTTCAACTCATCGACCTTCCTGGCGATGGCAAACGCATTCAGCTCTTGCAGGTTCATGAACGCACCTCACAAAGTGGCGAGTCAGGACCTCTACAGGGATATGCTTGCGCGCACCAAAGCACAAGCCACAAACGACACCGCCCGTCTGTTTCGCAACAGACGGGCGGTGTTTTTTTGCAGCGATCAACGGTTGATCAGTGCTTGGTGACTTTGTCCAGGTAACCCATGGCGAACGCCGAAACGACGAAGGTCATGTGGATGATCACGTACCACATCAAATGCTCGGGATCGACGTTCTTGGCGTCCATGAAGATGCGCAGCAAGTGGATCGATGAAATCGCCACGATCGAAGCCGCCACTTTCATCTTCAACGACGAAGAGTCCATGGTGCCGAGCCAGCTGAGCTTTTCCTTGCCTTCGTCGATGTTCAGTTCAGAGACGAAGTTCTCGTAGCCGGAAATCATCACCATCACCAGCAGGCCGCCGACCAGTGCCATGTCGATCAGCGACAGCAGCACCAGAATCAGTTCCGACTCGGCCATCGAAAAAACGTTGGGCAGGATGTGGAACACTTCCTGGAAAAACTTCAGTGCCAGCGCCAGCAACCCGAGCGAGAGCCCGATATAGATTGGCGCCAGCAGCCAGCGCGAGGCGTACATTGCATTTTCGATAAAGCGTTCCATTGAATCTCACACAAGGGGGTGGAAATGGCGGCGAGTATACCAGCCCCCTGTGACAGCCAGAAACTGCCCGAAAATCCGCCACCTGCGCGTGTGGATGATTTTTTTCTGCTAGTGTCGAAACCATTGACAGCCCAGTGACTGCAGACAGGACGTGTGGAAATGGATGTGCGATTACCGATAACGACGGCCGGAATTTGCCTTGCTCTGTTGATCAGCGGTTGCTCGCCCGGCGACGAAAAACACGCCACCAGCCTTGAAGAAAAAACCGCAAAGTTCGAACAGTCACTGGACGCCATCACCGACACCAAGCTCAAGGACGCCATCACCGAACTCGGCGGCTCACTGCTGCTGCTCGAACGCGCGCAACTCAAGCTCAACGACAATCCGCCGCGCACCGAATACGGTGAAGACGCACTCGCCGTGCTCAAGCACTATCCTGCCCCGCAGGCGCTGGTCGATACGTTTATCAACGGCCTGTTCGTGCTGCACAAGGATGCCAGCTCCGATTACCTCACCGATCTGCAACCGGTGTTCCCGTTCAACCTGAACATTCCCGGCGGCTTCTTGTTTCCACACGGTGTGGAATGGCAGTCGGTGACGTTGAGCAACAAACGCGTGATCGCCTATCAGCCGGAATGGTCGGAAACCGATCCGGGCATTCAGCTCAGCCCCTCCAGCTCCAACGTCACCAACCCCGATGACCTGACCGTGACCTACCCGTTCATTGACGGACTGGACGTGGACAAGAAGTCCCTGCCGCAACCGGTCAGCCTGCAAGGCCAGATCGAAGTCATCGCACCGCGCCGCTTGTACAGCTTCGACCTGACGCAAAAAGACGTCGGCCAGACCCGCAGTAACGACAACCTCAGCGTCAAACTGCTGAAGCTCGAGAACAACTACGCCGAAGTGGAATTCAGCAACAATCTGCCACTGGCGGCGGAAGTCGCAGAGACGCAGCTCAATCCGCTGATCGTCCAGGCCCGCGACAAGACCGGGCAATACCTGATACGCGCCGGCTCGATCAACGAGAGTCCGGAGCAAGTCGCGTTCTACGAAAAACAACTGGCCTACCTGCAACAGCAGAAGGGCTGGAGCGATGCGCTGGAGAAGCAACTCACCGAAGAGCAGCAGGCATTCGAGGACAAGCACCCGCGTCGCTATAACAAGGTCTATTTCAATGGCCCGATCGACACTCTGGAAGTCAGCGTACTCGACTTCTCCTCGGCGACGGTGACGCGCAAATCGCTGGATCTGCCGATTCGCACGTTCAATCAACACACGACGCAGAAGGCCATTCAACCGCTGGATCTGCCAGTGACGGTCTACGACGATCTGGCAGCCAACTGGCTCAAGGGTGCGAGCCTGACCGAAGAGCAACTGAAGGCAGGCATTCGCATTCATCAATACGTTGAAGAACCGAGCGCTGCACGCATCGAGTTTTCCCATCGCCGTACGTTCAACGATGAACTGCTGGGCGATGACTTCAGCCCGGGGGTCAGCCCTGTCACGTTCTTTACCGAAAAACGCAGTGGCAAACTCGATGAACCGATCGAACTGCCGCCCGAGGCATACCAGGTCGATCCGCTGCGCGCGACGATCACTTACGACCTGAACCTGTTCCCGGAAACCCCAGCGATCGCCGTCGGTTCAATGCCGCTGTTTCTCGCGACTGTGGCCAAGCAGGCATACGACGCCAAGTCCTTGCCCAAAGGTCTGGAGATCAAGAACAACCTGCTGGTGGTGGACCTGAAATTGTTTCCGCCCAACGAATGGCGTTTCTTCGTCAAAGACGACAGCGGCAACTACCTCAAGCAGATTCTTTCTGTCAGCCACGATGCGAGCGCAGAAGGCCCGGCGCTGTTCGGCGTGCACTATTTTTATGGCCGCCCGACGCACGTGGAAACCTATCAGCGCACCGACCTCGCCACTGTGCAATACGGCTTTGAGGTCAAACTCGACCGGGCGCAGGTACCTGAGGCTGCCCACTGAAGAGCCAGATCAAAAGATCGCAACCTGCGGCAGCGCCTACAGGGCGCGGCCACGGCCACCGTTGATCTGCCGCAACTGGGCTTGCAGGTGCAGGCTCCAGATCTGCGGATCATCGGCCAGTTCATAGCCGTGCAAGGTCAGGCTTTCAACGATGGTGTCGAGTATCGATTCGGCGGCGACCGGCCCATGAAACGGGCCCTGAGCTTTGATGGCGGAAGGTTGTTCACCGGCCATGCCGGCCGCGAAGAGCAGCGTCCACATGCCGTTATCGCCGGCCAACGGCTTGATGGCGCATTCGATACGGGTCACCAGACCCAGGCATTGACGGGTGAGACAGAGGTTGCGCGACATGGCGGCGACCCTCGGTGAAGCCGGTATTCAGCCCTCACGGGAGGACTGGCTCGATCCAGTGATACTGTCGATATCCTTGAGCTGAGAATAGAAGAAAAGTCCGCTGCGCAAGCCGAATGAGACCAGAAGGCGCCGAATGGTCATTGTGTGAATATTGGCGTCAGAGTTGTGGCATATCTCCCGAAGATCTCCACAAAAATCAATCTGGAAAAACAACTGTGGGAGCGAGCTTGCTCGCGAATACGGAGTGTCAGGCAACTGATTCGTCGACTGATACGCCGCTTTCGCGAGCAAGCTCGCTCCCACAGGGTTCGCTTTAAGACTGTTAAGCCGGTTTGGCTTCGGCCAGCGCTTCTTGGGCCAACTCTTTCTCGGCTTCCTTGAGGTCTTCTTCGCTGATCATCTCGGCGATGTCGCGCAAGCGCTCGACCACCCGTGCGTTGATGCTGCCTTCCGGGAATTCGCCGTCGGCATTCGGTTCACCGGCCGGTTCGCCCACCAACAGACTCAACGCCTCGTCGGCCTGACGCACCGCGTACACGTGGAACTGCCCGGCACGCACCGCCGCCAACACTTTCTCATCAAGCATCAGCGTGGCCACGTTGGCCTGTGGAATGATTGCGCCCTGCTCGCCAGTCAGCCCGCGCGCTTCACAGAGTCGGAAGAAGCCTTCGATCTTCTCGTTGACCCCGCCCACCGCCTGCACTTCGCCGAACTGGTTGATCGAACCAGTGATCGCAAAGCACTGCTTGAGCGGGGTTTTCGACAGCGCCGAAATCAGCGTGCACGCCTCGCCCAGCGACGCGCTGTCGCCGTCGACGTAACCGTACGACTGCTCCAGCGCGATGCTCGCGGAAATCGCCAGCGGGAATTCCTGGGCATAACGGCTGCCCAGATACCCGGTGAGGATCATCACGCCTTTGGAGTGGATCGGCTGACCGAGGTTGACCTCACGCTCAATGTCGACAATGCCGCTGCCACCCGGGTAAACCGTGGCGGAAATCCGCGCCGGCACACCGAACGCCGAATCGCCGACTTCGAGCACGGTCAGACCGTTGCACTTGCCGACCGCCGCGCCATCGGTGTCGATCAGGATGATCCCGGCAAGCATGTCGTCGAGAATCCGCGCCGACACACGACCGGTGCGCGTGGCCTTGGCTTTCAAGGCACGTTCGATATGCCCGGCATCGGTCATTTCATCGCCGGCCAGGTGACGGATGAAATCCGCTTCGCTGACCAGTTGGAACAGATCGCCAATACGCGCCGACAAACGCCCTTGGTGCTCGGCCAAACGTGCGCTGTAAGTCGCCAGGCGCGCTACCGCATCGGCAGTCAGCGGCGCCATGCCTTCTTCCGAAGTACGGGTTTTCAACAACTGGGCGAATTGCTCCAGGCTCTCGTCGACCATCGGGATGTCTTCGTCGAAATCCACGAGGACGCGGAACATCTCCTGGAAGTCCGGATCGAGGTCTTGCAGCGTGTAGTACAGCGACCGCGCACCGATGATGATGACTTTGACCTGCAACGGAATGTGCTGCGGGTTGAGCGTCACAGTGGCGAAACGGCCCATCTCGCCCAGCGGCGATTCCATTTTCAGCTTGCGCGATTGCAGGGCGCGTTTCAGCGCATCCCACACGAACGGCTCGCTGAGCATTTTTTCCGCTTCAAGAATCAGGAAACCGCCGTTGGCGCGGTGCAAGGCGCCCGGACGCAACTGACGATAAGTGGTGTAGAGCGCGCCCTGATCGGTGGTGTATTCGATGCGACCGAAGAGGTTTTCGTACGTCGGGTGCGGCTCGAAAACGACTGGCGCACCGCCGCTGAGCGGATGACCGACCACCAGGCTCGGTGCGTATTGTTCTTCCAGCAGTTTGCGCGCGACGGCGTCGGTCTTGCTGTCATCGACCAGTTGCTCGACCACGGTTTTCAGCAGATAGACCTGCATGGCTTGCAAGTAACCACAGACCGCAGCGTTCTCGGCGTACTTCTCCGACAGCGGCGACAGCAATGGCTGCAAGGCTAGGGTGATGGTTTCTTCGTTGAGCGCACGCAGTTGATTGTTCGATTCGCGCTTCCACTGCGGCAGGCTGGCGAGTTCTTCGTTCAGACGCTCTTCGAGACCGGAGATGTCCTCGTGGAAACGCTCGCGATCGGCTTCCGGCAACTGGGCGAATTCGGCTTCGTCCAGCGCTTTGCCGTCGAGCATCGGCGTGAAGGCGATATTGCTGCTGTCGCGGTACAGGGCGACGTCTTTTTCCAGGGCCAGGCGCTCGATGATGTCGAGGGCTTTGTCGTAGCGCTGGTTGAATGCACGGTCGATGGCACTTTTCTTTTGCTGATAGGACGGGTGTTCGAACACCGCTGGAAACGTCGCCAGCAAGTTGTCGATCAAACCGTTGATGTCACCGATAAACGCGCCGGCAGTGCCCGAAGGCAGTTCCAGCGCACGCGGCTCGCGCGGCTCATCGAAGTTATTGACGTAGACCCAGTCCGCCGGGGTCTGCAGGCGCTTGCCTTCGGCCTTCAGGTAGCGTTTGACGAACGAGAAACGACCAGTGCCGGGCTCGCCCATGACGAATACGTTGTAACCGGGGCGTGGCATGGCCACACCGAACTGCAAGGCTTCGACCGCGCGTTCCTGGCCGAGCACACCGCGAAAGGGCTCCAGATCATTGGTGGTAGTGAAGCTGAACTGTTCAGCGGAAAACGGACGGGTCAGCGCTTCGGGCGCGAGACGCAAGCTGGCAGCAACAGGATCAGGCATCGGGCTTCCTTAACAATCAGGCGGGGCAGATAGCGGCATTCTGGCGCTGCCTGTGCCCCACTGGCAAGGCGCGCCACATGACAAAGCATAGACAACCGGCCAAGCCTGCGGCCCGCCCCCTGAAACCGGGGTTTATTCCAAATATTTTGCAAAAAACCACGGAACCCCTGGAACGTGCCTAAACTCCAAACTGCGCGGCTGGAACTAATACCGGCCCACTGGCTTCGTTTGGCTCTGTCTCATACAGAGCTTGGGGGGCCAGAACCCTGTCCATTGGTATGCACACAAAGAGAAAAAAGCTATGAAACGGATTCTTCTCGGTACTCTCTTCACCGCTGTATCCATCAACGCAATGGCGCAAGCTCCAGGCGGCCCGGATTGCGGTTGGGGCAACATGCTGTTCGAAGGTCAGCGTGGCACCCCGGCGCACTTCCTCGCTTCCACCACCAACGGCACTTCCGGTAACGCCACCTTCGGTATGACTTCCGGCACCAACGGTTGCTCGACCAACGCGTCGCTGACCTACGGCGGCAAATCCTGGTTTGCCATGAATGGCATGATGAACGAGCTGTCCGAAGACATGGCCAAAGGCAACGGCGAAGCGCTGACGACTTATGCCGTGGTACTGGGCGTGGCGCCGGAAGACCGTGCGCACTTCGCTGCTGTGACTCACGAGCACTTCCAGCAGATCTTCAGCAAGGCTGACGTGACCGCTGAAGACGTGCATACCAACACCCTGGCCGTACTGAAATCGGATCCTCGTCTGGCCAAGTACGCAACTCAGGCTTAAGCTCGACCTCGCCCGCTTCCTTCGGGAAGCGGGTTTTGTTTTTTCGGCCCGCCCTCCTTGGGTCTTTATTTCTTTCCTGTTCAAGTTGCCGACTATGCTCAAACGCCTTGCCTGGCTGGCGCTCTGTGTCTGCGCCCCGCTGTCCGCCGCGCCCCACATCGACCCTCAACGTTTGCAGCAACTGGCCAACGACCGCTTCTGGATTTCCCTCGGTCACTACGAAACCGCCAAGCTTGGCGGCTGGCGCAGCTATGTCAGCGACAAGAAATTCTTTCTCGCGCCCGATGGCAATGAGCATCCCGACCACGAACTGGCGGCCACCGTGCAAGCGCTGTACGCCCCGGCCAGTCTTGGCGAGCAACATGCGCAATGTGTTTATCCGGCGCGCACTCGCTGGCTGAAGGCGCAACTCAATCTCAGCGATCTGCCGACACCGGCATGCGCCGAATACAAAAAGTGGTTCAAGGACGTCTCGCCGCACAGCGCGGTGATGATCTTCCCGGCGGCTTATTTGAACAGTCCGTCATCGATGTTCGGCCACACCCTGCTGCGCATCGATCAAGCCGATGTGCAGGCCGACAAGACCTCGCTGCTCAGTTACGCGATCAACTTCGGTGCCTACATCGAAGGTTCGGACAACAGCATTCTGTATGCCTGGAAAGGTTTGATGGGCGGCTATCCCGGGTTGTTCGCGCTGGTGCCCTATCAGGAAAAACTCTCGGAATACCGCAGCCTGGAAAACCGCGATCTGTGGGAATACCGATTGAATCTGACCCAGGAAGAAACCGCGCGCATGGTCGAGCATGTGTGGGAGTTGAAGCAGATCCAGTTCGACTATTTCTTCTTCGACGAAAACTGCTCGTATCGTCTGCTTGAGTTGCTGCAGGTGGCGCGGCCGAGCCTGCGCCTGACCGAACAATTCCCGTTGACCGCAATTCCCACCGACACCGTCAAAGCGGTGAAGGAAGCCGGGCTGGTGGAAAGTATCGAATACCGCCCGTCCCGCGAGCGCGAATTGCTCAGCCGTGCCGAGCCTTTGAACAGTGACGAACAGCAATGGGTGCTGAACGTCAGCGCCGATCAACAGCAGTTGCAGGATCCGGCGTTCAAAGCCCTACCCCGCGACCGTCAAGCGTTGATCATCGACGCGGCATATCGTCTGGAGCGCTACCGCGCCAACGGCCAGGAACGCGATCCACAACGGGCACAGCGCAGCTTTGAACTGCTGCGGGCGATCAACAAGAACCCCGCCCCCGAACTGGACATCCCACAACCGGGCTTGCCCGAAGACGGCCACGAATCGCGCACCTGGCAGGCCGGTCTCGGCACCCGTGGCGACCGTGCGTTCGGTGAGTACGGCTTGCGCATGGCGTATCACGACCTGAATGACAACGCCGAAAGCTTCCCGCTCGGCGCGCAGATTGAAATCCTGCAGATGAAGCTACGTCAGTACGAGGGCAATCACTGGCAGTTCCAGCAACTGGATCTGGCGACCATTCGTTCGCTGACACCGCGCAATGAGCTGCTGCAGCCACTGTCGTGGCAAGTCACTGGTGGTCTTGAGCGCGTACCGGGCAAGCACGATGACGAGACGCTGGTCAGCCACGTCAATGGTGGCGGTGGCGGCACTTGGGCGTTGGGTGATGACGTATTGGGTTTTGCCCTCGGCACCGTGCGCGTCGAGCACAACAATGACTTCGCCGAATTCGTCTCCCCGGCCGGCGGTTTCAATACCGGCGTGCTGTGGAAAAACCCGCTGGGCAATCTCAGCCTCGAAGCCAAAGGTGATTACTTTTTCAATGGCGAAGTGCGCCGCAGTCTGAGTCTGAATCAGCAGTGGGAGTTGTCGCGCAACCTTGGTTTGCGCCTGAGTGCGCAGCGTGAGTTCAGCCATCTCGCCACCCCGGAAACCGAGGTCATGCTTGAAGTGAAGTGGTATCACTACTGATCCCAAAACCAATGTGGGAGCGAGCTTGCTCGCGAAAGCGGTGGGTCAGTCGATATCAGAGTTGCCTGACACGAAGCCTTCGCGAGCAAGCTCGCTCCCACAGGGGATTTGTGGTGTTAATGGATTTTTCACGGCGCTTCGACAGCCGCCTCATGAATCAGCTTCTAGACTTTCCCCATAGGCCGGAGAACCGGCGCGGGAGAGTGCGATGTGGCGGTGTGCGGGTTTGCTGGGTGTTGTGCTGTTACTGGGCGGTTGCCAGACCACCCATGAAGATCTGATCGCCAAGGGTTATCCACCGGCCTTCGCCGACGGCTTCGATGACGGTTGTGTCAGCGGTCGTCAGGCGGCGGGTTCGATCAGCGGCGAGTTTCGCAAGAACGTGCCGCGCTATCTGAAGGACAAGCAATACGCCGAAGGCTGGACCGACGGCTTCCGCCAGTGTCAGGCAATGCTGGAAAACAAGGACCGCGAACAGTATCGCAATGAACATTGGGACGAACGCGAGCGCGCCTGGCAGCAACAGAAAGATCAGGACGCCGGGCGGGCCTATCGCTCGCAATAGTCGTTTCCAGACATCCAGTGAAACCAAATGCCTGCGAGCATGGCCCAAACCTCATACGAGGAGGACACCATGAGTCGCGCATTCGTCAACGAAGACAACGCCGCCGCGCAAGCCGATCAGCCGGTCGAACGGCAGGTCAGCACGCAGCCCAACTACGTCACTGCTCAAGGGCTCGCGCAGCTGCAGGAGAAAGTCGCCGAACTGCAAACCTTGCATGCCGAACAATCGGCCAAAGGAGAGCAGGCTGACAAGCAGCGTCTGGCGGATCTGGAAAGGGATTTGCGGTATTTCAATCAACGCCTGAGCAGCGCACAAGTCGCGGTTGCCGCGACCTCCACCGACAAAGTGCAGATCGGCAGTTGGGTGACCTACGCCGACGAACACGACACCGAACGCCGGGTGCAACTGGTCGGCGAAGATCAGGCCGATGCCAGCAAAGGCCTGATCAATTGGGGCTCACCCTTGGGCCGGGCGCTGTTCGGTGCCCGGCTCAATGACGAGGTGCTGTGGCAGCGCCCCGCCGGCGATCAAGTGATTGAAGTGATCCGCATCGAACCGGCTTAAACCACGCCCTGCGCGAGCATTGCGTCGGCGACTTTGACGAAGCCGGCGATGTTCGCGCCTTTGACGTAGTTGATGCGCCCGTTCTCTTCGCCGTAATGCACGCAAGCGTGGTGGATCGACTGCATGATCGCGTGCAGCTTGCTGTCCACCTCACCTGCCGTCCACAGCAAGCGCATGGCGTTCTGCGACATCTCCAGACCACTCACCGCCACACCGCCAGCGTTGGACGCTTTGCCCGGCGCAAACAGAATCCCGGCCTCGATAAAGATATCCACAGCCTCGAGCGTGGTCGGCATGTTCGCGCCCTCAGCTACGCACACGCAGCCATTGCGCAGCAGTGTGCGCGCGGCTTCGGCGTCGAGTTCGTTCTGCGTAGCGCACGGCAGCGCGATATCGCACGGCAACGACCACGGCAACTGACCGGCGCGGAATTCCAGGCCGAACGCTGCCGCCAGTTCGCTGATGCGTCCGCGGTTGACGTTTTTCAGTTCCAGCAGTGCCAGCCACTGCTCTTCGCTCAGCCCGGCTTCGCAATACAACGTGCCTTCGGAGTCGGACAGGGAAATCACCTTGCCGCCCAGGTCCATCACCTTGCGCGCCGCGTATTGCGCGACGTTGCCGGAACCGGAGATCGCCACACGCTTGCCTTCGACGGTCTGCCCGCGACGCTTGAGCATTTCTTCAGCGAAATATACGCAGCCGAAACCGGTGGCTTCCGGACGAATCAGGCTGCCGCCGTAGGTCATGCCTTTGCCGGTCAGCACACTGGTGAACTGGTTGCTCAGGCGCTTGTACTGGCCAAACAGGAAACCGATCTCGCGCGCACCGACGCCGATGTCACCGGCCGGCACGTCAACGTCGGCGCCGATGTGGCGGTACAACTCGCTCATGAACGCCTGGCAGAAACGCATGACTTCAGCGTCGCTCTTGCCCTTCGGATCGAAGTCGGAGCCGCCCTTGCCGCCGCCCATTGGCAGCGAGGTCAGGGAGTTTTTGAAGGTCTGTTCGAAGGCGAGGAATTTCAGCACGCCCATGTTCACCGACGGATGGAAACGCAGGCCACCCTTGTACGGGCCGATGGCGCTGTTCATCTGGATGCGGAACCCGCGATTGACCCGGACTTTGCCCTGATCGTCGACCCACGACACGCGAAACATCACCGCGCGCTCCGGCTCGCAGATGCGCTCCAGAATCCCCGCGGTCAGGTAATGCGGATTGGCTTCGAGAAACGGCCACAAACTGCGCAGGACTTCTTCGACGGCCTGGTGGAATTCGGGTTGATCCGGGTCGCGTTTTTTCAGGCGAGCGAGGAAGGATTCGACGGATTCGATCATGGGAAAAGTCTCGGCAAATTTATTGTCGTTGGAGGAGATTGGGCCGGACTGTAACAAACGAAATGCGCACAGGAACAGAGCAAAATGTCGCAGTTATGAAATTAAATGGTGCACAGGATATAAATCAGGCCGGTTTTTGGACCTGCTTTGCACTCTAATGGTGAGATTAGATTCACGTCATGCACCAACAGTTACAGCCCCTTCGCGAGCAAGCTCGCTCCCACATTTGAAATGCGTTCCCCTGTGGGAGCGAGCCTGCTCGCGAAGGGATCGCCTCGGTCTCGCTGACAAAAACCAGGCAAAAAAAACGGAGCCCGAAGGCTCCGCTCTTTTATGCCACCAACCCGATATCAGGCCAGTTTCTTGTGACGTACCCGGTGTGGCTGAGCAGCCGCTTCGCCGAGACGCTTTTTACGATCCGCTTCGTACTCGGTGTAGTTGCCTTCGAAGAACACCGCTTGCGAGTCATCTTCGTACGCCAGGATGTGCGTCGCCACACGGTCCAGGAACCACCGATCGTGAGAGATCACAATGGCAGCGCCCGGGAAGTCCAGCAGGGCTTCTTCCAGGGAACGCAGGGTTTCCACGTCGAGGTCGTTGGACGGTTCGTCGAGCAGCAGGACGTTGCCGCCCTCCTTCAGAGTCAGCGCAAGGTGCAGACGACCGCGCTCACCACCGGACAGATCCTTGACGAACTTCTGCTGATCGCCGCCCTTGAAGTTGAAACGACCAACGTAGGTACGCGACGGGATCTCGTAGTTGCCGATGCGGATCTGGTCGGAACCGTCGGAGATTTGCTGGAATACAGTCTTGCTGCCATCCAGGTCATCACGGCTCTGGTCAACGCAGGCCAGTTGCACGGTTTCACCGACTTCGATGCTGCCCGAATCCGGTTGTTCCTTGCCCATCAGCATGCGGAACAGGGTCGACTTACCGGCACCGTTACCGCCGATCACGCCGACAATGGCGCCTTTCGGCATCGAGAACGACAGGTTGTCGATCAGCACGCGATCGCCGTAGCCCTTGGTGACGTTCTTGAATTCGATGACCTTGTCGCCCAGGCGCGGACCGGCCGGGATGTAGATCTCGTTGGTTTCGCTGCGTTTCTGGAATTCCTGCGATTGCATTTCTTCGAAGCGTTGCAGACGCGCCTTGGATTTCGACTGGCGGGCTTTCGCGCCTTTGCGCACCCACTCCAGTTCTTCTTTCATGGCTTTTTCGTGCGCCGACTGCTGCTTGGATTCAGCGGCCAGACGATCGGACTTGGCTTCAAGCCAACCGGAGTAGTTGCCTTCGTATGGAATGCCCGCGCCGCGGTCGAGTTCGAGAATCCAGCCAGCGACGTTATCGAGGAAGTAACGGTCGTGCGTGATCGCTACCACAGTGCCCGGGAAGTCGTGGAGGAAGTGCTCCAGCCACGCCACCGAGTCGGCGTCCAAGTGGTTGGTCGGTTCGTCGAGCAGCAGCATGTCCGGCGCGGACAGCAGCAGACGGCACAGGGCCACACGGCGTTTTTCACCACCGGACAGGTGTTCTACTTTGGCGTCCCAGGCCGGCAGACGCAGCGCATCGGCGGCGACTTCCAGTTGACGCTCAAGGTTRTGACCATCGCTGGCCTGCAGGATCGCTTCGAGTTTGGCTTGCTCGGCGGCCAGCTTGTCGAAGTCGGCATCCGGATCGGCGTAAGCGGCGTAGACCTCGTCCAGACGCGCTTGCGCATCCTTGATCACGCTGACCGCTTCCTCGACCACTTCACGCACGGTCTTGGTCGGATCAAGTTGTGGCTCTTGCGGCAGATAACCGATGTTCAGGTCCGGCATCGGACGGGCTTCGCCCTCGAACTCGGTGTCGACGCCAGCCATGATTTTCAGCAGCGTGGACTTACCCGAACCGTTGAGGCCGAGTACACCGATCTTGGCGCCGGGGAAGAACGACAGCGAAATGTTTTTGAGAATTTCCCGCTTCGGCGGAACAACTTTGCCCAGCCGATGCATGGTGAAGACGTATTGAGCCATGGAGAACCTTGGGTCAGTGACAGATGAATGATTGCAGCGCAGGCGAAGCCCGGCCAGACCATGCGCGTCGTTCACTTGATGGTTATCAATGCGTGCGCGCTGAAAAAGTCTGAGTCTAGGAGCTGGAACGCTCCCGCGTAACCGGCAAAGCTACCTTAATGACCGGTGGCAGTCCAGCCGCGCGGGGCTGGCACTTCGCCACGACTCAAGGCATGCTAGCCGCCCTTTGGGCGTCCGGCTTATAGTGCACGTCGCGCCAGTCCAGCCAAATCGCAGGATCACAGCTTGTCCAATGTCACTCCGCCAGCTTCTGTGAGCAGCACCCCACCGGCGCCCGGCTCGTCCCTGCGCGGTACATTAAAGGGTGCGCTGGCGACGCTCGTGCTTTTATTGCTGGCGTTGCTGTTCTGGCAACTGCTCGATCAACTGCGCGAAACCCAGAAAAACCAGCGTCAGTACACCATCGATTACACCGCCGACCTCGCCGCGCAGGTCAGCCTGAACATGGCGCTGAACGCGCAAATCGCCCTCAATCTGCTACCGATCGTCGAACAACCGCAATCAGCCGACGAACAGCAGGTGCTATTGCGCAAGCTCCAGCAATCCTTGCCTGACCTGCGCAGCCTGGCCCTGCTCACCCCTTCCGGCAAAATCATCAGCGACAGTGACGACAACAGCCACGACGCCAGCTACCTCACCGAACTGGTACGCCGCAGCCGTGCACAGGCGCATTACTTCAGCAACGCCGACGATGGTTCTGTGGTGCATCTGTTATTGCATCAGGCCAGCGGCAGCACGCGCGGTTATTGGGCATTGCGCCTGACGCCGACGTTCTTCGACTCGCTGACCAAACAGGGCGAAACCGGCATCCGCCCGTTGTGGCTGGTGGAAAACCGCCTCAATCATCAGATCATCAGCCGTGACGAAGCGCAGCCCTCGGCCAAGGCTGGCGTCTTGAGTCCGGACGACATGGCCAACACGGTGTTGACCGTGCCGCTGAGCAGCAGCGACTGGCAGTTGCGTGGTCTGTTTGACCGCCAGCGTGTGCTCGAAGAACTGCTGCCGGCGTTCATCGGCAAATGCCTGCTGGGCCTGGCGTTCTCGATGTTGCCGGTGATTGCCCTGCTCAACATGCGCCGGCGCCAGCGCCAGTTGCATGAGGGTCGCCGGCGTTATCAGGACATCTTCGAAGGCACTGGCGTGGCCCTCTGTGTGCTGGACCTGTCCGGTCTGAAGCAGGTCTTCGACAAGGCGCAGATCCAGACCAGCGACCAGCTCAAGGCCTGGCTCGACCAACCGGCGCAACGCCAGCAACTGTTGCAGGAACTGCGCGTCACCGAGGTCAACCAGGTCGCGCTGCAACTGCTTAACGTCAACTCCTGCGAGCACGCCTGGCAGCTGTTGATCGACGGCCATCCGCACCGCCAGTGCGCCATCGGCAATCAAGTGCTCGACGCTGTGTTGCAGCAACAAAAGCAGCTGGAACTGGAAATCAAACTGCCGGACATCAACGGCCGCGACCAGCACCTGTGGATGGTGTTGCGTCTGCCGACCGAGCAGCACGACTACAAAGCGGTGATCCTCAGCATCAACGACATCACCAGCCGCAAGCTGATCGAACTGTCGCTGCTCGAACGTGAAGGCTTCTGGTCAGACGTGGTGCGCACCGTGCCGGATCATCTGTATGTGCAGGACGTGATCAGCCAGCGGATGATTTTCAGCAACCACCACCTCGGTCAGACCCTCGGCTACAACCGCACCGAACTGCACCAGATGGGTGAGTATTTCTGGGAGATCCTGCTGCACCCGGAAGATGCCGACTACTACCATCGCTCGCGGCAGATGCAGCGCCACGCCGGTTACAGTCAGTTGCTCCAGTGCCAGTTGCGTTTCCGCCATCGCGACGGCAAATGGCGGCGTTTCGATATTCGCGAACAAGCGCTGGCCCGGGACAAACACGATCAGGTCACGCGGATCATCGGCGTGGCCAAGGACATCACCGAACAGATCGAAGCCAGCGAATCCCTGCGCGACAGCGAGCAGCGCTACCGCATGCTCGCCGAAAGCATCAGCGACGTGATTTTCTCCACCGACAGCAAGCTCTCGCTGAACTACGTCAGCCCGTCGGTGCAGGCGGTGCTGGGTTATGACGCGGAGTGGATTTTCCAGAACGGCTGGCAATCGACCATTGCCAACCCGCAGCAACTGAGCGGCATCTACACGCTGATGGATCGCGTCAGCAAGGCGTTGGACAAACCCGAGCAACTGGCGGTGTTGCGCAACCAGGTACAGACGCAATTGTTCCTGTTCGACTGCCTGCGCGCCGATGGCCGCAAGATCCCGATCGAGCTGCGTCTGGTGCTGGTGTGGGATGAACATGGCGCGTTCGAAGGCGTACTCGGTGTCGGTCGCGACATCAGTCAGCAGCGCCGCGCCGAGAAAGACCTGCGCATGGCCGCCACGGTTTTCGAACACTCGACCTCGGCGATCCTGATCACCGACCCGGCCGGTTACATCGTGCAAGCCAACGAAGCCTTCAGTCGCGTCAGCGGTTATGCCGTGAGCGAAGTGCTCGACCAATTGCCGAACATGCTCACCGTTGATGAACAACAGGACGCGCACCTGCGCTACGTGCTCAAACAATTGCATCAGCACAGCACCTGGGAAGGTGAAGTCTGGCTCAAGCGCCGTAACGGCGAGCATTACCCGGCGTGGGTCGGCATCACCGCGGTGCTCGACGACGAAGGCGATCTGGCCAGTTACGTGTGCTTCTTCAGCGATATCAGCGAACGCAAGGCCAGCGAGCAGCGGATTCACCGCCTCGCCTACTACGACGCCCTGACCCACTTGCCGAACCGCACGCTGTTCCAGGATCGTCTGCACACCGCGCTGCAATCGGCCGAGCGGCAGAAGTCGTGGGTGGTGCTGATGTTCCTCGACCTCGACCGTTTCAAACCGATCAACGACTCCCTCGGTCACGCCGCTGGCGACCGCATGTTGAAAGACATGGCCACGCGCCTGTTGGCCTGCGTCGACGATGACGACACCGTGGCGCGCATGGGCGGCGACGAATTCACACTGCTGCTGCAACATCGCTCCAGCCGCGAACTGGCGCTGAACCGGGCGATTCATGTGGCCGAGCAGATCCTCGGCAGCCTGGTGCGGCCATTCGTGCTCGAAGGCCGCGAGTTCTTCGTCACCGCCAGTATCGGCATCGCCCTGAGTCCACAGGACGGCAACGAACTCAGCCAGTTGATGAAGAACGCCGACACCGCGATGTACCACGCCAAGGAGCGCGGCAAGAACAACTTCCAGTTCTATCAGGCCGACATGAACGCCAGTGCGCTGGAGCGTCTGGAACTGGAAAGCGATTTGCGCCACGCCTTGGAACAGAACGAATTCGTCCTGTATTACCAACCGCAATTCAGCGGTGACGGCAAACGCCTGACCGGCGCCGAAGCGCTGTTACGCTGGCGCCATCCACGCCGTGGCCTGGTGCCGCCGGGGGATTTCATTCCGGTGCTGGAAGAGCTGGGTCTGGTGGTGGACGTCGGCGACTGGGTGATCAGCGAGGCGTGTCGTCAGTTGAAGACCTGGCACCAGAATCGTGTGCGTGTGCCGAAGGTGTCGGTGAACATCTCGGCGCGGCAATTCTCCGATGGCCAGCTCGGCACGCGGATCGCCACAATCCTGCGTGAAACCGGCCTGCCACCGGCGTGTCTGGAGCTGGAGCTGACCGAAAGTATCCTGATGCGCGAAGTCAGCGAAGCGATGCAGATTCTCGCCGGGCTGAAAAACCTTGGCCTGAGCATTGCGGTCGACGACTTCGGCACCGGTTACTCATCGCTGAACTACCTAAAACAATTCCCGATCGACGTGTTGAAGATTGACCGCACCTTTGTCGATGGTTTGCCGTCCGGTGAGCAGGACGCGCAGATCGCCCGGGCGATCATCGCCATGGCGCATAGCCTGAATCTGGCGGTGATCGCCGAGGGCGTGGAAACCCATGAACAGCTGGACTTCTTGCGTGAGCATGGTTGCGATGAGGTTCAGGGGTATCTGTTCGGGCGGCCGATGCCGGCGGGGCGGTTTGAGGCGCAGTTCAGTAATGATGCACTGTTCATGTTCGACTGAAGTCCTGCGGCGCGGCATTCGCGAGCAGGCTCGCTCCCACAAGGGATTGATGTCGGTCAGGAAATCGCAAGAGCACCCCGGTTACTGTGGGAGCGAGCCTGCTCGCGAAGAGGCCTTCAAAAGCACCGCACATCTGTCATGAACGCCACTTGTCTGCGACATGATGTCGTTTCATATGCCATCCAAAACCCATTGGGTTAGAATGCCCCCCTTTTCTGCCCCCGATCCTTGAGGACCGCCATGTTCAGCCGTGATTTGACTATTGCCAAGTACGACGCCGACCTTTTTGCCGCCATGGAGCAAGAAGCTCAGCGCCAGGAAGAACACATTGAGCTGATCGCTTCGGAAAACTACACCAGCCCAGCGGTGATGGAAGCTCAAGGCTCGGTCCTGACCAACAAGTACGCTGAAGGCTACCCAGGCAAGCGTTACTACGGTGGTTGCGAGTACGTTGACGTTGTTGAGCAACTGGCCATCGACCGCGCCAAGGAACTGTTCGGCGCCGATTACGCCAACGTTCAGCCGCACGCCGGTTCGCAAGCCAACGCCGCTGTTTACCTGGCCCTGCTGCAAGGTGGCGACACCATTCTGGGCATGAGCCTGGCACACGGTGGTCACCTGACCCACGGCGCCAGCGTTTCCTCCTCCGGCAAGCTGTACAACGCCGTACAGTACGGCATCGACGCCAACGGCCTGATCGACTACGACGAAGTCGAGCGTCTGGCGGTTGAGCACAAGCCGAAAATGATCGTGGCCGGTTTCTCTGCCTACTCGCAGATTCTCGACTTCCCACGCTTCCGCGCCATCGCCGACAAAGTCGGTGCTTACCTGTTCGTCGACATGGCTCACGTGGCCGGTCTGGTTGCCGCTGGCGTTTACCCGAACCCGGTGCCTTTCGCTGACGTCGTGACCACCACCACCCACAAGACCCTGCGCGGTCCACGTGGTGGCCTGATCCTGGCTCGCGCCAACGCCGAGATCGAGAAGAAGCTGAACTCCGCGGTATTCCCGGGTGCCCAGGGTGGCCCGCTGGAGCACGTGATCGCCGCTAAAGCGATCTGCTTCAAGGAAGCGCTGCAGCCTGAGTTCAAGGCCTACCAGGAACAAGTGGTGCTGAACGCCCAGGCCATGGCCGAAGTGTTCATCGAGCGCGGTTTCGACGTAGTGTCGGGCGGTACCAAGAACCACCTGTTCCTGCTGTCGCTGATCAAGCAGGACATCTCCGGTAAAGACGCCGACGCCGCGCTGGGCAAAGCGTTCATCACCGTGAACAAGAACTCCGTGCCAAACGATCCACGCTCGCCGTTCGTCACGTCCGGCCTGCGCTTCGGTACTCCGGCTGTGACCACTCGTGGCTTCAAGCAAGCCGAGTGCAAAGAGCTGGCTGGCTGGATCTGCGACATCCTGGCTGACCTGAACAACGAAGCGGTGATCGACGCCGTTCGTGAGAAAGTCAAAGCCATCTGCAAGAAACTGCCGGTATACGGCGCTTAATTGCGACGTTAAACCCGCAGCATGAAAAACCGGCCAAGTGATTGGCCGGTTTTTTTTCGCCCCTGATTTCCCGTGTAGGAGCTGCCGAAGGCTGCGATCCTTTGATCTGGATCTTAAAAACAAGATCAAAAGATCGCAGCCTTCGGCAGCTCCTACACGTGGTTTTGGCCACTGGTCAGACCGGTCATGCCAATTTTGATATTTTCACTTGTCATCGCGAAAAAACCGAGCGTAGACTGCACCCGCACTGGACATACCGGTAAGACCACAATAATTAAGTCCTGAATCTGATGCGTTCAAGCGCACGGCAGCCAGGACACCGACCAGGATTCCTCCCATGCTCAGATGGTGCTCGCGTTCAATCTTCCTCCAAGTGGTTCTCGGACTGATGCTCGGCATCGTCTGCGGGCTGACCCTTCCTGAATACTCGGCCCAGCTCAAACCGCTCGGCGACGGCTTCATCAAACTGATCAAGATGCTCATCGGCCTGATCGTGTTCTGCGTGGTGGTCAGCGGCATCAGCGGTGCCGGCGATCTGAAGAAGGTCGGGCGCATCGGCCTCAAATCGGTGATCTACTTCGAAGTCCTGACCACCATCGCGCTGGTGATCGGCCTGGTTTTCGCCTTCAGCACCGGCATCGGCAGCGGCGCGAATATCCATCTCGAGCAATTGTCCGCCGCCGATATGGGCGATATCGCCGAACGCGGCCAGCACATGCACACCACCACGCAGTTCCTCATGGACCTGATCCCAACCTCGGTGATCGGCGCCTTCGCCGACAACAATATCCTGCAAGTGCTGCTGTTTTCGGTGCTGTTTGGCAGCGCGTTGAATCTGGTCGGTGAAGCGGCCTCCGGGATCTCCCGACTGATCAACGAACTGAGCCATGTGATCTTCCGCATCATGGGCATGATCGTGCGTCTGGCACCGATCGGCGTGTTCGGCGCCATAGCCTTCACCACCAGCAAATACGGCCTCGATTCGCTGCAGCACCTGGGCAGTCTGGTCGGCTTGTTCTACCTGACCTGCATCGCATTCGTCAGCGTGATTCTCGGTCTGGTGATGCGTGCTTCCGGCCTGCGCATGTGGCCGCTGTTGAAGTATCTGCGTGAAGAACTGCTGATCGTCATGGGCACGGCATCGTCCGACGCCGTGCTGCCACAGATCATGCGCAAACTCGAACACCTCGGCATTGGCAGCTCGACCGTGGGTCTGGTGATTCCGACCGGCTACTCGTTCAACCTCGACGGTTTCTCGATCTACCTGACTTTGGCCATCGTATTCATTGCCAACGCCACCGGCACACCATTGGCGATGACTGACTTGCTGACGATTCTGCTGGTGTCGCTGATCACCTCGAAAGGAGCCCACGGGATTCCCGGTTCGGCACTGGTGATTCTCGCAGCGACGCTGACCGCGATCCCGGCTATTCCGGTGGTCGGTCTGGTGTTGGTGTTGGCGGTGGACTGGTTCATGGGCATCGGCCGGGCACTCACCAATCTCATCGGCAACTGCGTCGCCACGGTGGCGATCGCCCGTTGGGAAAAAGACATTGATGTACAGCGAGCCAACAAAGTACTGAGCGGTCAGCAGGGCTACACCTTTCAGCCGCGTAAAGCAGCAACTCCGGCGCACCAGCAGGAGTTCTGATTTCAACCCTGCAGGCGCTGCCGCAAGCGGCGATTTTTTGATCGAATTTGCGGCGGCCTCGCAGGCACATGGAGCAAGACAAGTGATTACCACATCAACCGTCGTCAACTCAGTCGTAGAAAAACTCCGCGCCGCATTGGCCAGCGGCCAGTGGCGCTCCGGCGACATGCTGCCGGGTCAGCGCGAACTGGCCGAACAACTGGGCATCAGCCGCCCGAGCCTGCGCGAAGCGGTGATCGTTCTGGAAACCCTTGGCCTCGTACGCTCGATGCCAGGCAAAGGCGTAGTCGTACTCGACGCGCAACTCAGCGACAGCCAAAGCCATGACAGTGCAGTCGCCGGTGCCAGCCTCGAAGACGTGCTGCAACTGCGCTACACCCTTGAGCCGTTCATTGTCGGTCTGGTCGCACAATCGATCAGCAGCAAGGAAGTCGGCCAGTTGCGCCTGACCCTGATGGACATGCGCGAAGCCCTCGAAGCCGGCGACAGTGAGGCCGGGGTCAGCGCCTACATCGCCTTCCACGAAGAGCTGTTCACCCTGACCTCGAATCCGATCTTCCAGAGTGTGGTGCAGCAAACCAGCAACGCACTCAAGCAGAGTGCCGAGGTGCTGCGCAATTCCCCTGAACATCTGGCGGAACGCCTCGAAGAAAACGAAGCCGTAGTCCGCGCGATCCGCAGCAAGAACAGCGCCCAGGCCAGCGCCGAAATGCGTCGGCATATTCTGCGCGAAGGCCAGCGCATGGGCATTGAGCTGAATATTCCGGAAGACAACTTGAGTCGCTGATCCAATGGGAGACCGGTCATGAACAGTTTCGCCTCACCGTCGCCAACCCGATCGACTGCTGCCCCCCTGCCCTTCTCCCGCCTGCGCGCATCGGTGGAGGATCTGTATCCGCGGCTGTTCGATGCGATTCTGGAACAGCGCATCGATTCGGCCAGCCGTTTTACCGAGGACAGTTTGAAAGAGATGTTCGGCGCCAGTCGCGCCGACGTGCGCCGGGTGCTGACCCAACTGTCCCATGAGCACGTCATTGTCTTGCGCGCCAATCACCGGCCGCGGGTGGCGGCACCTGATCGGGAACAAACGCGGCAGGCCCTGCATGCGCGGCGGCTGACCGAGAGCACGCTGGTGCGTCTGGCCTGTCAGCGTCCGCAGGCAGACGATTTGAAGCACCTTCGCACGCTGATCGAGCGCGAACGTCAAGCGGTCGAGCAGGATCGGCGGGGTGCGGCGATTCGCTTGTCCGGGGAGTTTCATCTGCAATTAGCACAAATGGCGGGGAATGCACCACTGGCGCATTTTCTTGGCAGTCTGGTGCCGCTGACGTCACTGGCGATTGCGCGAAGTGAGGGCCAGACGCATAGCTGTTGCGCTTGGAAGGAGCATTTGGCGTTGGTGGAAGCAGTAGAGCGAGGCGATGCTTCCAAGGCCGGGATGCTGATGAATCGGCATTTGAATCTTCTTGAACAGACACTGCTCGGTTCAGACCTTGAGCATTGTGCTGTCGGTTAGATAGCTATCGCGAGCAGGCTCACTCCTACATTTGAAATGCGTTCCCCTGTAGGAGTGAGCCTGCTCGCGATGGCGTCATTACGGGCACCGAAAGCCCATCAGGCAGAAGCCACTCTGGCAAACCCCGCCCGAATCTTCTCTTCCGGCAAATCATCGGCAATAAACACAATCACACTTTCCCGCGCCTCACCCTCGGCCCATTCGGTATCCCAGTCAAAACCATAAAGCTTCAACACCCCCTGAAACACCAGGCGCCGATCCTCACCCGCGATGTTCAGCACACCTTTGTAACGCAACAATTGCTTACCGTGCTCTTCGAGCAATTCATTCATGAACTCGCTGAGCTGATCGATATCCAGCGGCTGATCGGTGCGCAATACCAGACTCGAAATACGATCAATTGACGGCGCCTTGCTCACCGGACGCAGGCTCAATCCGCCGCCGAGATCGGCGTTGAGGTTGAAGCCGCGCACATCAAGAAGTTCTGCCAGATCAATGGTGCCGTGCTCGACTACACGAATCGGCGCCCGGCGGTTGATCCGTGTCAGCCGTTCGCTCAGCGCGTTGAACGTGGCTTCGTCGACCAGATCGGTCTTGCTCACCAACAAGCGGTCGGCAAAACCGATCTGCGCCTGGGCGATGGTCTGGGTCAGGTGTACGTCGGCGTGGGCGGCATCGACCAGGGTGATGATGCCGTCGAGCAGGTAGCGCTCGCGCAATTCCTCATCGATGAAAAAGGTCTGCGCCACGGGTGCCGGATCGGCCAGGCCGGTGCACTCGATGACCAGACGATCGAACGCGATCTCACCGCTGTCCAGCCGTTCAAGCAGCAGGTACAGCGCTTTGGTCAGGTCTGTGTGAATGGTGCAGCACACGCAGCCGTTGGCCAGGGTCATGACTTGCACCGGCTCATCACCGAGCAACTGAGTGTCGATGCCAGCGTCGCTGAATTCGTTTTCGATCACGGCGATTTTCAGGCCGTGCTCGGCTTTGAGGATATGGCGCAGCAAGGTGGTCTTACCGGCGCCGAGGAAACCGCTGAGTACCGTGACCGGGATGGGAGAGGACAAAACTCGATCTCCTTCAAATGAATGAACAACACAAAAACAAATGTGGGAGCGAGCTTGCTCGCGAAAGCGGTGTGCCAGTCAAATTATTCATCAACTGACATTCCGTATTCGCGAGCAGGCTCGCTCCCACAGGGATTACCTCAACCTTGCGCTGTCAGCTCAACAGCACTTCGGCCCACCCTTGCCACCGTAACGCGCCTCCTGACGTTCGCGAAAGAACATCTCGTAGCTCATCACCGGTTTGTCCGGGTGCTTGGTTTGCATATGCTCGACGTAGGTGTCGTAGTCGGGCATGCCGACCATCAGACGCGCGGCCTGACCGAGGTATTTACCGAGGCGACTCAGGTCATTGAACATGGTGCAATCCTCTGGTTACGCATCCGGCAGGGCCTGGAATGGCGATTCTTTATCCGTACGCTCTTTCTTGCCCCAGGCGGCGATGCCGACCTTCAGCGCATAGAACAGGATGCTGAAGACCACGAACAGGAACAGCGCGGTAAGCGTTGCGTTGGTATAAGCGTTGAAGATCACGTGCTGCATCTGCTCGACGCTTTTTGCCGGTGCCAGCACCTGACCATTGGCCAGCGCATCGCTGTATTTCTTGGCCAGCGACAGGAAACCGATCGCCGGGTTGGCATCGAACAGTTTGATGAAGCCAGCGGTCGTGGTGCAGATCAACAGCCAGGTGGCTGGCAGCAGGGTGACCCAGATGTAGCGCTGACGCTTCATCTTGATCAGCACCACGGTGCCGAGCATCAGCGCGATACCGGCCAGCATCTGGTTGGAGATACCGAACAATGGCCACAAGGTATTGATGCCGCCCAACGGATCGATCACGCCTTGGTACAGCAACCAGCCCCACATCGCCACACAACCGGCGGTGGCGATCAGGTTGGCAGTCCACGACTCGGTGCGTCTCAGCGCCGGCACGAAAGAACCGAGCAGATCCTGCAGCATGAAGCGCCCGGCACGGGTGCCGGCGTCCACAGCCGTCAGGATGAACAGCGCTTCGAACAGAATCGCGAAGTGGTACCAGAACGCCATGGTGTTTTCACCCGGCAGGACACTGTGCAGGATCTGCGCGATACCGACCGCCAGGGTCGGCGCACCGCCGGCACGGGCCAGAATGGTGGTTTCACCAATGTCATGCGCCACGGCTTGCAGCGCTTCCGGCGTGATCGCGAAGCCCCAGCTGGAAACCACTTGCGCAACCGATGCGACATCACTGCCGACCACAGCAGCCGGGCTGTTCATGGCGAAGTACACGCCAGGCTCGATCACCGACGCGGCAACCATGGCCATGATCGCCACGAACGATTCCATCAACATGCCGCCGTAGCCGATGTAGCGAGCGTTGGTTTCGTTATCCAGCAGCTTCGGCGTGGTGCCCGAAGAGATCAGTGCGTGGAAACCGGATACCGCGCCGCAGGCGATGGTGATGAACAGGAACGGGAACAGACCGCCCTTCCACACCGGGCCAGTGCCGTCGACGAACTGGGTCAGCGCCGGCATTTTCAGCTCGGGCATGGTGATCAGAATACCGATCGCCAGGGCGACGATGGTGCCGATTTTCAGGAACGTCGACAGATAGTCGCGCGGTGCCAGAATCAGCCAAACCGGCAGCGATGCAGCGACGAAACCGTAACCGACCAGCATCCAGGTAATCTGCACGCCGGTGAAGGTGAAGGCCTTGGCCCACACCGGATCAGCGGCGATCTGACCACCGAGCCAGATCGACCCGAGCAGCAGCAACACGCCGACCACGGAGATTTCGCCGATGCGGCCCGGGCGGATGTAGCGCATGTAAATGCCCATGAACATCGCGATCGGAATGGTCGCCATTACGGTGAAGATGCCCCACGGGCTCTCGGCCAATGCTTTAACCACGATCAGCGCCAGCACTGCGAGGATGATGATCATGATCAGGAAGCAGCCGAACAGGGCGATGGTGCCGGGCACGCGGCCCATTTCTTCACGCACCATGTCGCCCAGGGAACGGCCGTTGCGCCGGGTCGACATGAACAGCACCATGAAGTCCTGCACCGCGCCCGCCAGCACCACACCGGCAATCAGCCAAAGCGTGCCGGGCAAGTAGCCCATCTGCGCGGCCAGCACCGGGCCGACCAAAGGTCCGGCGCCCGCGATCGCGGCGAAGTGGTGACCGAAAAGAATGTGTTTGTTGGTCGGCACATAGTCCAGACCGTCGTTGTTGAGCACGGCGGGGGTTGCCCGACGCGGGTCCAGTTGCATCACATTGTTGGCGATGAACAGACTGTAGTAACGGTACGCAACCAGATAAATGGCCACAGCGGCGACCACGATCCACAAGGCGTTGATTGCCTCGCCGCGGCGCAATGCCACTACGCCAAGGGCGCACGCTCCTACGATTGCCAGCACTAGCCAGGGTAAGTGGCGTAGCAGGCTATTATTATTTTTCATTTTATTATTCCAGCCAGGGTGGACAAGAAAGACAGCCACCCCGAGTTTAGCGCTTACGGCGCCAAAGGCCATACCCCGACGTTGGTCTAGACGCTTTAGCGATTGGCTGGCGCCCGCATTCGCGGTCTATAGTCAGCGAACCTTCATGAGGATTGCGCCATGAGCGAGCACCCAGCTGAGCGTCGCCGCTTCAAACGTATCGCGTTCGATGCCAAGACTGAATTGAGTCAGGGCGAGTACATCTGGCCGGTCAAATTGATTGATCTGTCGCTCAAGGGTCTGTTGATCGATAAACCCGAGCCGTGGCTAGGTGATCGGGAGCGGCATTTTCTGGTCGATATTCATCTCAACGATGAGGTCGGCATCAAGATGGAGGTGCAACTGACCCACGACGACCATGGCCAGCTCGGCTTCGTCTGCAAGCACATCAGCCTGGAGTCCATCGAACGCCTGCGGCGCTTGATTGAGTTCAACCTGGGTGACCCGCAGGAGCTGGAACGCGAACTGGGTGCCTTGATCGAAATCTAGCCATCACTGCAAATCCCCTGTGGGAGCGAGCGTGCTCGCGAAGACGGTGTGTCATTGAGCAATGCTGCCGACTGACACGACCCCTTCGCGAGCAGGCTCGCTCCCACAGGTTCGGAGTTCACTCAAACAATGCGTCGAGGGCCTGTTCGAGGCGGGTCACGGCGATGATCTGCAAACCCGGAGGCGATTCCTTCGGCGCATTGCCCTTCGGCACGATCGCCCGCTTGAAGCCATGCTTGGCCGCCTCCTTCAGACGCTCCTGCCCACTCGGCACCGGGCGCACTTCACCCGACAACCCGACCTCACCGAACACCAGCAGATCATGCGGCAACGGCCGGTTGCGCAAGCTCGACATGACCGCCGCCATCAACGCCAGATCCGATGCTGTCTCCAACACCTTTACCCCACCGACCACGTTAAGGAACACGTCCTGATCATGGGTCGGAATGCCGCCATGGCGATGCAAAACTGCGAGCAACATCGCCAAACGGTTTTGATCCAGCCCCAGCGTCACCCGACGCGGATTGGCCAGATGGCTGTCATCAACCAGCGCCTGCACTTCCACCAGCATCGGCCGCGTGCCTTCCCACGTGGCCATGACCACGCTGCCGGGGACTTCTTCCTGCGCACGAGTGAGAAAAATCGCCGAAGGGTTGGAGACTTCTTTCAACCCCTTGTCGGTCATGCCGAACACACCGAGTTCGTTGACCGCACCGAAACGGTTTTTCACCGCACGCAGCAAACGCAAACGCCCATCGGACTCGCCTTCGAAATACAGCACAGTGTCTACCATGTGCTCCAAGACGCGAGGACCGGCCAGCGCGCCCTCCTTGGTCACGTGGCCGACGAGAAAAATCGCCGTGCCGCTCTGTTTTGCATAACGCACCAGCAGCGCCGCGCTCTCACGTACCTGGGAAACACCGCCGGGGGCCGATTGCAGCTGTTCGGTGAAGATCGTCTGGATCGAGTCGATCACCATCACCTTGGGCTTTTCCTGACGGGCGGTGGCGATGATGGTTTCGATGCAGGTTTCGGTCATTACCCGCAGTTGATCCTGCGGTAAGCCGAGGCGCCGGGCACGCATGGCCACTTGCTGTTGGGATTCTTCGCCGGTGACGTAGAGAGCCGGCATGCTTTTGGCCAGGTTGCACAAGGTCTGCAACAGAATGGTCGATTTGCCGATACCCGGATCACCGCCGATCAGCACCACAGAGCCGTCGACCAGACCGCCACCGAGGACCCGGTCCAGCTCACCCGACGCTGTGGAAAAGCGCGGAATTTCTTCGATGCTGACTTCGGCCAGGGTCTTGATCTGCGCCTGCTGCCCGGCCCAGCCGGTGCGGCCGGTCGGTGCCGTGGCGCCGCCGCTTTCGATCATGGTCTCGGTCAGGGTGTTCCAGGCGCCGCACTCGCCGCACTGGCCCGCCCACTTGGGAAAGGTTGCGCCGCACTCGGTGCAACCGTACATGCGCTTGGCCTTGGCCATCAGAACCCCCGACAAAAACCGCGATGATAACGCACGTACCGCCGATCAGCGCGGCGCCGCACTACGGATTTCGCCACTGGCCAGACGCGCGGCGCTATTACCCAACGGATCTTCGGCATTCAGGTCCGCGCCCTTGGCTTTCAGCGCATCAAGCAATTCCAGGCGCTTGAACAATCCGGCGTACATGGCTGCCGTCTGCCCGGCGCCATTGCGCTGATCGGGGCTGCAATCGGTGGCCATCAAGCGTCGGGCGATCTGTACTTCACCTTTGAAAATCGCCCCCATCAGCGCGGTGTTGCCACGTTGATCCTGGGCACAGGCATCGGCACCGGCTGCAAGTAAGCGCTCCACGGCCGGAGCCTGACCGTGATAGGCCGCCAGAATCAGCGCGGTGTAACCCTTGCTGTCGCGGGTGTCGAGGGAATACCCGGACTCGATGAACGTGTCGAGCATCGGCACATCACCGCGTCGGGCCGCATCGAAGTAATAGTCGCGCAGTTGCGCCTGGATTGCCTCGGGACTCTGCTCGACCGGTGCCGCCCATGCCGCGAACGACAGGCAACCGGCCAAGAGTAAAAGACAGCTTCGCATCAGCATTCTCCTTTAACGGAACGGGGCCTGACTCAGGCCCCGCGTGCGCTGCATCGGTATCAGTCGACCAGTTTCGCTGCCAGCGCCTTGACCCGGCTCAGGTCGCCTTTGGCCACTTCAGTGACGCCAGTGCCATATTCCGGATCGGCCTTATAAAGGAAGGACAGGATGATGTGCTTGCTCTCGTCATCGGTGGTTGCCAGCGAGCCGCCGAAGCTGTCGATCAAGTCCCGGCGTTCTTGCTTGCTGAACGAGCGATACAGATCGCCGGCCTGCTTGAAGTTCTGCTCACGCTGGATTTTCGCCTGCTGGGTGCTGCCCGATAGCGCCGATTGGCTGTAACGCGCGCTTGGCGTCTCGTCACGGGGTTGCAGTCGGCTTGGCTGGTAGTTCACACCGCTGTTGCTGGCACCGAAGTTCATTGCGCCATCCTGATTGCCATTGTTCACGGCAACTTTCGGCGCATTGATCGGCAATTGCAGGGCATTGGCACCCAGGCGATACATTTGCGTATCGGCATAGGAGAACACTCGACCTTGTAACAAACGGTCTTCGGAAGGTTCGATACCTGGAACTACATTGGCTGGCGCCATGGCCACTTGTTCGGTTTCCTGGAAGACATTCGCCGGATTACGGTTCAACACCATTTGTCCAACTTTTCGCTCAGGAATACCTGGCCAGATCTTGGTAGCGTCTAATGGATCAAATTCAAACTTGGACAAATCTTGTGGTTTCAGCACTTGAATGTACAAGTCCCATTTCGGGAAGTTACCTTTATTAATGTTGCTCACCAGGTCATTGGTCATATGACTGTAGTCTTGACCCTGGACGTTCGCGACTTGTTTTGGCGTGAGGTTATTAAGTCCCTGCAAGCTCTTCCAGTGAAACTTGACGTAGTGGACTTCACCCTTGGCGTTAATCAACTTGTAAGCATGAACACCATTACCGTCCATTTCTCGATAACTGGCCGGCGTTCCCGAGTTCGAATACAACTCGGTCAGGGTACGGGTGGCTTCCGGTACATGGGAGAAGAAGTCGAATCGGCGAGAATCGTCATCTAGGTTAGTCCGAGGGTCCGGTTTGAAGGCATGCACCATGTCCGGAAACTTGATCGCGTCACGGATGAAAAAGGTCGGAAAATTGTTGCCGACCAGGTCCCAGTTGCCGTCGGCCGTGTAGAACTTGGTGGCGAAACCTCGTGGATCACGCAGGGTTTCCGGCGAGTGATTACCGTGCACCACCGCAGAGAAGCGTACGAACACCGGTGTGCTCTGGCCAGCAGCAAACACTTTGGCCTTGCTCAGGTCGCTGAGATCGTTGGTGACCGTGAACGTGCCATGGGCGCCAGTGCCTCGGGCGTGAACCACGCGCTCGGGAATGCGCTCGCGATCGAAGCGCTGCAGCTTCTGAATCAACTGCACATCCTGCAGCAGCACCGGGCCGCTGGCACCGGCGGTCTGCGAGTTCTGATTGTCGCCGACGGCGGCACCGTTATCGCGGGTCAGGGGCGCGGCGTTAACCGAAAAGGTCAACAGGCTGGCGGTGAGTACACCGAGGGTGCGGCGACGGGGAAAAGCCCCCAGTCCAAGTGCGGAATTCATATCAGGATCCTCTGGTTGTTTTGGGGCGCATCCAGATGCGCCAACCCAAGGCTAGAGGCCTGCGGCGTTGAACATAAATAGAAAGAACGTAACACCATGATTGAGAAAATTGGCTTTCCGATCAGCGAGTTACAGTATATTTCGCGCGCGATTGATGGCACTTTGCAAACTAATCGCCAATTGATGTGTCGATAAAAACGGGCATTGTAAGAAGGTGTTTCGCGCAGGACGCGTTTTGCTGATTTACACTGCGTACACCAAACTCATCTGTAACAAGGAAATAACTATGGGCGTGCTTAGCGAGTTCAAGGCCTTCGCGGTCAAAGGCAATGTGGTCGACATGGCCGTTGGTATCATCATCGGTGCTGCCTTCGGCAAGATTGTTTCGTCATTTGTCGGTGACGTCATCATGCCGCCAATCGGCCTGTTGATCGGTGGGGTGGACTTCAGTGATCTGGCCGTCACGCTCAAGGCCGCCGAGGGCAATGCGCCTGCAGTGGTAATGGCCTACGGCAAATTCCTGCAGACCATTCTGGACTTCGTGATCGTCGCGTTCGCCATTTTCATGGGTGTCAAAGCGATCAACCGCCTCAAACGCGAAGAAGCCGTGGCCCCTACCCTGCCACCGGTTCCGACCAAGGAAGAAGAGTTGCTGGGCGAGATCCGCGACTTGCTCAAGGCCCAGAACACCCGGCCCTGAATGCTGTGCACGATAGAAACAACGGCGCCTTCGAGGCGCCGTTTGTTTACCAGTAATTTTCCACAGCCACCTGACCGGGCCGGCGGGTCAGGCTGAGGCTCATGTGGCGTTTTTTCAGCAGCGCGCGGGTGTCATCGATCATCTGTGGATTGCCGCACAGCATGACGCGCGAATGCTCCATCGACAGCTCCACACCCGCGGCGCGCTCCAGTTCACCATTTTCAATCAGGGTAGTGATGCGCCCGTGCAATGCGTCAGGATGCGCTTCACGCGTCACCGTCGTGATGAACTGCAACTTGTGCGCATGTTCGCTAAGGTATTCACGCTGCGTGAGTCCGGCAATCAACGCCTGATAGGCCAACTCCCGCGCCTCGCGCACGCTGTACACCAGAATGATTCGCTCGAATTTTTCCCAGACTTCGAAGTCCTGCAAAATCGACAGAAACGGCGCTACCCCGGTGCCTGTGGATAACAGCCACAGATCGCGACCGTCGACGAAACGGTCCAGCGTCAGGTAGCCGAAAGCCTGGCGATCCACCAGCAAGGTGTCGCCGACCTGCAGCCGACTCAGCTCACTGGTGAACTCCCCGCCCGGCACGACAATGGAAAAGAACTCGAGAAACTCGTCAAAAGGCGACGACACCATCGAATAGGCACGCCACACAATGCTGCCATCGGCTTTGGCCACACCGAGCCTGGCAAACTGCCCGGCGCGGAAACGGAACCCTGCATCCCGACTGGTACGCAAGGTAAACAGGCTTGGGGTCAAGGGTTGAACATCAAGCAATGTCTGCGTGGTGTATTTCTCGGCACTGGCGGTCATGAGGCACTCCATTGAACGATTGCTGCCAGTGTCGCGCATATTGGTCGCCTTAAACACCGACGATGAGTAATGGCATTCAGCTATTCACCTACATGAATAGCAACTCAACTCATCAAGAAACCTTAAATGCAAAACTGAAAGTTAGGATGACGACCTGAATACTAAACGCCGTCATTCGCTAAGAACTTTTTATAAAAACATTCCCACCATCAATATCGAAAAAATTTAATACCCCTTGTATGAAACGTCCTACACTCCGTTGCGTGCCGGATCTTTTGGATCCATTTTGCGCCCCCCCAGCAATACCAATGGAGACTCTGTAATGGAAACGTGGAAGGAGTCGCAGTTAAAGCAACTGACTTTCGCCAGGGATATAGACGCTGCTTATACGATTCTGTTGAGATTCGCCGAAAACCTGGGCTTTAATTTTTGTGCCATTTCGGTTACTTCACCCAATCGGGAACTACGTCTTGATCCCTTGCAAATCAACAACTACCCCAAAGAATGGAACGCACAATATGATCAGAAACATTACAGTAAAATCGACCCACTAATAGCACACTGCAATCACTCAATGATGCCCATCGTCTGGAGCGAATCGGTATTCGCAGAAAAGCCTCAGCTTTGGCAGGGTTTGCAGCAATATGGACTGCAATATGGCTGGTCACAGTCGTTCCACCATGAGCAAAGCGGTTTGTGCAGCATTATCAGCCTGGCGCGCAAGCATTGCCCCATCAGTCCTCTGGAGTTGTATGAACATTTTGGTTATATGTTCTACGCCACCAGTCACCTGAGTGAACTGTTCGCCAGGACGCTGCCGCCCCAATCTCTCAAGCCCCGCCAACCGCACCTGTCGCCCCGCGAACTGGAGGTTCTGCAATTATCAGCCGGCGGCAAGACCGCTTATGAGATTTCGAAAATCCTCAGCCTGAGCGAACGCACCGTGAACTACCACGTGCAGAACGTCATCGAGAAACTCAACGTCTGCAACAAGATTTCCGCTGTCATCGCGGCCGCCAGAGCCGGCATCATCTAATCAAGCAGTCTTGCGTCCCCTATAAAACGTGCAGGTAATAACCAAGAAAAAAACGTACCATTCGCGACCCTCCTGAGTGATGACGTGAACGTTCGGCGTTGCAGTACACTCGGTCGGTGCCGCAGCACAATGTCAGGGCTGTGGAACACCCCGTTGATTACCCTGAGTTCCCGCCCCATGCCTTTGCTTGATACGCCCTTTGCMCAACTCGACCTGATCCGCCAGCCCGAACAGCAGAACGAACCGCTGCAAGCCTTCGATGCCGCTGACGAATACCTGCTCAACCATCTGGCGGCCCAGCAACCGGCGGCGGACACGCACGTATTGGTGCTCAACGACAGCTTCGGGGCCTTGGCTGCCAGTTTGTCAGGCAAGGTCAGGGTCAGTAGCAGCGGTGACTCATTCCTCGGTTTCCAGGGGTTGGAAAAAAACCTGCTGCGCAATGGTCAGGCATTCGACGCTGTTCGCGGGATCCCCGCCAGCGAGCCATTGGTCGGACCGTTTGATCGGGTGCTGATCCGCGTGCCGAAAACCCTTGCACTGCTGGAAGAACAACTGATCCGTTTACAGGGGCAACTCGCGCCCGGCGCTGAAGTCGTCGCAGCGGCCATGGTCAAACACCTGCCACGCGCCGCCGGTGATCTGCTTGAACGCTACATTGGTCCGGTGCAAGCCTCGCTGGCGGTGAAAAAGGCTCGCTTGTTGATCGCCACGCCTGAAGCAAAAGCCCCGGCCGTCTCGCCCTACCCGTCACGCTATCGCCTCGACGAGCCACCGATCGAGTTGCTCAACCACGCCAACGTGTTCTGTCGCGAAGGCCTGGATATCGGCACGCGTGCGTTCCTGCCGCATCTGCCGAAAAACCTGGGCAACGCCCGCGTCGCCGATCTGGGCTGTGGCAACGGTGTACTGGCAATCGCGAGTGCTCTGCAGAACCCTGATGCGCACTACACGCTGGTCGACGAGTCGTACATGGCGGTGCAATCGGCTAGCGAAAACTGGCGCGCAGCGCTGGGCGACCGCGAAGTGATCGTGCGAGCCGGCGACGGTCTGGCCGGACAGGAAGCGCAGTCGCTGGACGTGGTGCTGTGCAATCCGCCGTTTCATCAGCAGCAGGTGGTGGGCGATTTCCTCGCCTGGCGCATGTTCCAGCAGGCGCGCGAAGCGCTGGTAGTGGGTGGCGCGCTGTACATCGTCGGCAACCGTCATCTGGGTTACCACAGCAAACTGGCGCGGCTGTTCCGCGGCGTCGAGCAAGTGGCGGCCACGCCAAAGTTCGTCATTCTCAAAGCGCGCAAGTAAACCTCAAGGCAAAAAAAACCCTCCGTGAGGAGGGTTGCAAAACCGTACCCGAAGGCGCCGGGACGGGATGATTCAGTGTGTGGTCAGGCCTGCCGCATTCATGAACAGGCGCATCAGGCTGGCAGCGATAAACAGCGCACCGACGCTACCGACCCAGATCAAGGCCAACCAGCCGAGCCGCTGCCACAGCGGTTTTTTTTCGGCTTCTTCAATGTCGTGCAGGGAATGTTTGCCGGTCATTGTTTCGATCCTCAGTAAGATCGATGGCGCCGTTGCCGACGCCATCGCGAGCAAGCTCGCTGCCAAAGGGTTTCGCTTAGTGATAACCGTCCTCATGGGTGACCTTGCCGCGGAACACGTAGTAGCTCCAGAAGGTGTAACCCAGGATGAACGGAATGATGAACAGCGTACCCACCAGCATGAAGCCCTGACTTTGCGGCGGTGCGGCGGCGTCCCAGATCGAGATCGACGGCGGCACGATATTCGGCCACAGGCTGATGCCCAGACCGCTGTAGCCGAGGAAGATCAGCACCAGGGTCAGCAGGAACGGCATGTAGTTGGCATTGCGCGCCACAGCGCGGATCAGGCCGTACATTGTCACCAACACCAGAATCGGCACCGGCATGAACCACAACAGGTTCGGCATGCTGAACCAGCGCGAAGCGATTTCCGGGTGTGCCAGCGGTGTCCACAGGCTGACGACACCGATCACCGCCAACAGCACGAATGCCAGTGGCCTCGCCAGATTGTGCATTTGCTCTTGCAACTTGCCTTCGGTTTTCATGATCAGCCAGGTGCAGCCGAGCAAGGCATACGCCACCACGAGTGCGGCGCCGCAGAACAGGGTGAACGGTGTCAGCCAATCCAGTGAGCCGCCGGCGAACTGCCGATTGACCACCGGCAAGCCGTCGATGAACGCGCCCAGCGCCACGCCCTGGAAGAACGTCGCCGCCACCGAGCCGCCGATAAAGGCTTTGTCCCACAAGTGGCGCTTGTCGTCCTTGGCCTTGAAGCGGAACTCGAACGCCACGCCGCGGAAGATCAATCCGATCAGCATGAAGATCAGCGGCAAGTACAGCGCCGACAACACCACCGAATAAGCCAGCGGGAAGGCGCCGAACAACGCCGCGCCGCCCAGTACCAGCCAGGTTTCGTTGCCGTCCCAGACCGGCGCGACCGTATTCATCATTACGTCACGGTCGACTTTGCCCGGGATGAACGGGAAGAGAATCCCGATGCCCAGATCGAAGCCGTCCATGACCACGTACATCATGATGCCGAAGATGATGATCACGGCCCAGATCAGCGGAAGATCAATACCCATGGCTCAAATCTCCTTGGTCAGGCTGGGGGTGTCGTGATCGGCATCGGCCGAATCGTCGGCGGCGGACAACGGACGCGCCGGAGTACGCTGCTTGCCTGGACCACCGTCCGGCGTCTCGGCGCCTTCGCTGATCTTCGGCCCTTTGCGCACCAAGCGCATCATGTAACCGAGACCTGCGCCGAACAGGGCGAAATACACCACCACAAACATGATCAGGGTGATGCTCATCTGCATGAAGCTGTGGTTTGAAGACGCATCCGCCGTGCGCATCAGTCCGTAGACCACCCACGGCTGACGACCGATTTCGGTGGTGAACCAGCCAGCGAGAATCGCGATCAGGCCGGAAGGCCCCATCCACAATGCCAGATAGAGGAATGGGCGCGAGGTGTAGAGCGTGTCGCGTTTACGCAGCCACAGGCTCCACAGACCGGTGAAGATCATCAGGAAACCGAGGCCGACCATGATCCGGAACGACCAGAACACGATGGTCGAATTCGGCCGGTCTTCCGGCGGGAATTCCTTGAGCGCCGGGACCTGTTTGTCCAGCGAGTGAGTGAGGATCAGACTGCCGAGGTACGGGATCTCCACGGCGAATTTGGTTTTCTCTTCTTTCATGTCCGGCCAGCCGAACAGGATCAGCGGCGTCGCTTCGTCGCCTTTGTTTTCCCAGTGACCTTCGATCGCGGCGATTTTCGCCGGCTGATGCTCGAGCGTATTCAGGCCATGGAAGTCGCCGATGACAGCCTGGATCGGCGCGACGATCAGCGCCATCCACATCGCCATCGACAGCATCGTGCGGATCGCCGGATTGTCCTTGCCGCGCAGCAAGTGCCAGGCCGCCGAAGAGCCGACGAAGAACGCCGTGGCGACAAACGCAGCCGTTGCCATGTGCATCAGACGATAAGGGAACGAAGGGTTGAAAATGATTGCCAGCCAGTCGGTGGGGATTACCTGACCGTTGACGATCTCGAAGCCCTGCGGAGTCTGCATCCAGCTATTGGACGCGAGAATCCAGAACGTCGAAATCAGCGTGCCGATGGCCACCATGACGGTGGAAAAGAAGTGCAGCCCACGTCCGACCTTATTCCAGCCAAACAGCATCACCCCGAGGAAACCGGCCTCAAGGAAGAATGCCGTGAGCACTTCATAGGTCAGCAACGGCCCGGTGACGGCGCCGGCGAAGTCCGAGAAGCGGCTCCAGTTGGTGCCGAACTGGTAGGCCATGACGAGCCCCGAGACCACGCCCATGCCGAAGTTGACGGCAAAGATCTTCGACCAGAAATGGTAAAGGTCACGGTAGGTGTCGTTATGGGTTTTCAGCCACAAGCCTTCGAGCACCGCGAGGTAACTCGCCAGGCCGATGGTGATGGCCGGGAACAGGATGTGGAACGAAATGGTGAACGCGAACTGAATTCGGGCGAGATCGAGTGCCTCTAAACCGAACATAAGTCTTCCTCTGTCAGGTAATACCGGCTTCGGGGCTTGTGGCCCCTGCGCCTACTGCCCCCACGGATATGGAGTGCGGCGAATTCTGATTCGTTCTTTTTTAACAACCATCGCAACGCAGGGAGTCTGGCCAACGGGCCACCAGAGCATGGCCCGGGAGGGTCTTGATCTGGATCAAGCAACGTTGAAAGAGTAGTCCCATTTCCGACGAACAACTGCGTGGTCGTTTGCCGCGTGACAAGTTGCCTCATCGGCGTGGCAATGCTCTGCAATGGATTTCTTGCGGCGAGCTGGAGGAAATCGATGTCTGGCTAACTAAATTTTTTGTCATAGCAACTTCCTGTTACAGACTGGTGATAACCTCGCGGTTCCCCTCGAGCCAGACCTGCCTTCAGATGCCCAGCCAAGAGCCCCTGCTGTTACGTCACCATCGTCCGTTTCTCGCTTTCTGGTTCGCGCGGATCTTCACCGCCAGCGGCTTTCAGATGCTCACTGTGGCAATTGGCTGGAACCTCTACCAATTGACCGGCAACGTCCTCGATCTGGGTCTGGTCGGGCTCGTCGAATTCGCCCCGCGTGTGCTGTTCATGCTGCACACCGGGCATGTCGCTGATCGTTACGACCGGCGCAAAGTCGCGGCGATCTGTCAGTCGTTGCAGGCATTGATCGCCCTGGCGCTGGCCATCGGCAGCGCCACCGATCACGTCACCCGCGAGATGATCTTCATCCTCGCCTTCCTGCTCGGCGCGGCGCGTTCGTTCGAGATGCCGACCACCCAGGCACTGCTGCCGAGTATTGTGCCCAGCGCACTGTTCCCACGGGCGGTAGCAGCGGCACAATCGGCGCAACAGTCGGCAACCATCGTCGCCCCGGCGCTGGGCGGCTTGCTCTACGCGTTCGGCAGCGTCTGGGTGTATGGCCCGACCGTGTTGCTGTATGTCATTGCCTGCACCTTGATGCTCAACCTGCCCGCGCGGCAAACGCCATTGAACAAAGGCAAAGCCACGCTGGATTCGTTATTGGCCGGGATTCGCTTCATTCGCAGCCGCCCGGACATTCTCGGTGCTATTTCGCTGGATTTGTTTGCGGTACTCCTCGGCGGCGCCACGGCGTTGTTGCCGGTATTCGCCAAGGACATCCTGCTGACCGGGCCATGGGGCCTCGGCCTGCTACGTTCGGCACCGGCGGTCGGCGCACTGGGGATGTCGCTGTTCCTCGCCCGATTTGCCGTAGAACGCAACGTTGGCCGAGTGATGTTCACCGCGGTCGGGGTATTCGGCGTTGCCACCATCGCCTTCGGCCTGTCGACCTCTTTCTGGTTCTCGCTGGCGGTGCTGGTGGTGCTCGGCGCAGCGGACATGATCAGCATGGTCATCCGCGCCTCCTTCGTACAACTGGAAACCCCGGACGAAATGCGCGGCCGGGTCAGCGCGGTGAACGGGTTGTTCATCGGTGCTTCCAATCAGTTGGGCGAATTCGAGTCCGGTGTCACCGCTCACTGGTTCGGTACTGTCCCAGCGGTGGTGATGGGTGGAATCGGCACGCTGGTGGTGACCGGGACGTGGATCAAGTTGTTTCCGACGCTGGCTAACCGGGATCGGATGCATTTGCCGGTGGAAGAGGTGAAGGTCTGACAACCTCCAAAACACAAAATAACTGAAAAGGTGCGGTACATAGTTACCGCACCGAGTGTAATGTATCGCCTTACACTCCAGCCCATGATCAAATCCTTCACTGACAGGAGGCAGGCTCATGCCCATGCACAACCCGCCACACCCCGGCGAAACACTGCTGATGGATGTTTTGCCCGAGCTTGGCATCAGCGTGACCGAATTGGCCCGACACTTGGGCTTCGCGCGCCCACATCTTTCCCGTGTACTACACGGACATGCGCCAATCAGCCCGGATCTGGCTGTGCGTCTTGAGCGTGCTGGCATTGGCAAGGCGCGTGTGTGGCTAGGCGTACAAACCGACTACGATCTGTGGCAAGCGGAGCATCGGGAGCAACCGGTTATCGAACTGATCGCTGTCCACGCCTGACACCTCCAGCCACTACAACTCCCCCGCCACTTTCGCCCGCAAGGCCTTGCCGCCGAGTTGCTCGACCAGCGTCAAGGCAAACTCCAGCGCAGCGCCTGAGCCTTGTGCGGTGACGCAGTTGCCGTCGACCACCACCGGTTGATCAACAAACGTACAGCCCGAGAGTTGATGGCTGGCGCTGGGCAAACAGGTCATGCGCCGCTGGCGCAGCACGCCGAAGGATTGCAGGGCGATGGCCGGGGATTCGGCGATGGCGGCGAACAGGCGGCCGGCACTGGCCTGATCCTTGACCAGTTGTTGCAGCGGTTGATGCGCAGCCAGGTGTTGCGAACCGACGGCGCCGCCGGGCAGTACGATCAGGTCGAAGGTTTGCGCCAGCACGTCGACCAGCATGCCATCGGCGGTCAGGCGTGTGCCACGGGCGCAGGTGAGCATGCGTCGCCCTTCAATACTGGCGGCCACCACCTCGATGCCGGCCCTGCGCAGCACGTCGATCAGGGTCACGCTTTGCAGATCATCGATGCCCTCGGCGAGGGTAATCAGGGCTCTAAAGGTCATGGGCGTTATCCGCTGGGTGATCTTCCAAGCGTAGACAGATTTGTCCGGCCCTGTTCGCAGACAGCCGTTACTTGATGTAAAGCTGGGTCGACATCGTATTGCGTGGCGCGTTGATCGAGGTGTTGCTGAAGGTGAAGGTGCCTTCCTGCTTGCCCGCCAGATCGAAGGTATAAAGAGAACCGACGGTTTTGTTGCCGGGAGTGCACTCGGTCAGGTTGCCGTTATCAAAGGCACAGACCGGCGCTCGGGTGCCGTTCACCTCGAAACCGTCCAGGGTGGCATGCGGCTGGCTCTGGCCGTATCCGACTTCCAGTACATAGACCTTGATGCTCGGCCCACTATGATTGCATTGGGTCTGCGTCTGGCCATCGGCAATGTCCTCCAGGCCACAGGCCGGCGATTGCACCTTGATCACTTTCACTTGGGTCAACGGATCCGCCGAGGCCGCCAGCACTATCGGAGCCACGGCCATCAGTGCTGCAATCAAACCCGAAACCTTCATCCAGCACCTGCTCATGCGCTTCCCGTCCCGAAAAAATCAGCGCGCAGTATGGCGCAGTTGGCTTCTAGGCAAAACTTCGCCGACGATCGACACCAACAACCGCCATATTCCTCACGCTGCTGGTATGATGCGCGGCTTTTTCCGGCCCACCACAATTTTCCAGGCGCTTGCGATGGTCTGTGCTTTGCTGTTGAGGTCGATACATTCACGGCGCCACGCGCGCCACGGGGAGCAGACATGCTGGAAAGGCTGTTTCAACTCAAGGCACACAACACCAACGTGCGCACCGAGATTCTGGCGGGCATCACGACTTTCTTGGCCATGGCCTACATTCTGTTCGTCAACCCGAGCATTCTCGGTGAGACCGGCATGGACAAGGGCGCAGTGTTCGTCGCTACCTGTCTGGCCGCCGCGATCGGTTCGACGATCATGGGCCTGATCGCCAACTACCCGATCGCCCTTGCGCCGGGCATGGGTCTGAACGCCTTCTTCACCTACACCGTTGTCCTGCACATGGGCCACACCTGGCAAGTGGCGCTGGGCGCGGTGTTCATCTCGGCGGTGTGCTTCTTCCTGCTGTCGATCTTCCGCATCCGTGAATGGATCATCAACAGCATCCCGCTGCCGCTGCGCTCGGCGATTGCTGCCGGTATCGGCCTGTTCCTGGCACTGATCGCCCTGCACAACGCAGGTATCGTCGTCAGCAACCCGGCGACCATGGTCGGCCTTGGTGACCTGAAACAACCTGCACCGATTCTCGCCACCCTCGGTTTCGCCCTGATCGTCGCCCTCGAAGCATTGAAAGTGCGCGGTGCAGTACTGATCGGCATTCTGGCAGTGACCATCATTTCCATCGCCATGGGCGTCACCCCGTTCAACGGCGTGACCTCGATGCCACCTTCGCTGGCGCCGACCTTCATGCAACTGGACATCAAAGGTGCGCTGGACATCGGTCTGGTCAGCGTGATCTTCGCGTTCCTGTTCGTTGATCTGTTCGACAACTCCGGCACCCTGATCGGCGTCGCCAAGCGCGCCGGTCTGATGGGCAAAGACGGCCACATGCCGAAAATGGGTCGCGCGCTGATCGCCGACAGCACCGCGGCCATGGCCGGTTCGTTGCTCGGCACGTCGACCACCACCAGCTACATCGAATCCGCGGCTGGCGTGAGTGCGGGCGGGCGTACCGGTCTGACGGCCATCGTCGTGGCGATTCTGTTCCTGCTGGCGCTGTTTTTCTCGCCACTGGCGGCCAGCGTTCCGGCGTTCGCCACCGCGCCGGCACTGCTGTTCGTCGCCGTGTTGATGACTTCCGGCCTGGCGGAAATAGACTGGGACGACATCACCGTCGCCGCGCCGGTCGTGGTGACCGCGCTAGCCATGCCGTTCACTTATTCGATCGCCAACGGCATCGCGTTCGGTTTCATCGCCTGGACCGTGATCAAGTTGCTGTCCGGCCGCGCTCGTGAGCTGAACCCGGCGCTGGTGACTCTGTCGATTCTGTTTGTGATCAAGTTGGGTTGGTTCAACGCATGACATTCGATTCCCAGGCTTACGCCGAGCAACTTGAAGCCAAGGTCACGCGTTTGCGTGATCTGCTGGCGCCGTTCGATGCCCCCGAGCCGACCGTGTTCGACTCGCCGCTGCAGAACTTCCGTCTGCGCGCCGAATTCCGCCTATGGCGCGAAGGTGGCGAGCGGCATTACGCGATGTTTTCTCAGGACGACAAACGCACGCCGATCCTCATCGAAGCGTTCCCGATTGCCAGCCTGCGCATCAACCAGTTGATGCCGCAATTGAAAGCGGCGTGGCAAGCCAGTTCGGCGCTGAGCCACAAGCTGTTTCAGGTGGAGTTCCTGACCACGCTGGCCGGCGATGCGATGATCACCCTGTGCTATCACCGCCCGCTGGACGAACACTGGCACGCGGCAGCAACCAGGTTGTCGGCGGATCTCGGTGTGAGCATCATTGGACGCTCGAAGGGCAAACGCGAAGTACTTGGCCTCGATTACGTGGTCGAAAAACTCGAAGTCGGCGGTCGCACCTTCAGCTATCGCCAACCGGAAGGCGCATTCACCCAGCCGAACGGCACGGTGAACCAGAAGATGCTCAACTGGGCGTACGAAGCACTCGGTGACCGCACTGACGACTTGCTGGAGCTGTATTGCGGTAACGGCAACTTCACCCTGCCGCTCGCGACTCGCGTGCGCAAAGTGCTGGCTACCGAAATCAGCAAAACCTCGGTCAACGCTGCACTGAGTAACCTCAGCGAAAACGCTGTGGATAACGTCACCCTGGTGCGTTTGTCCGCCGAAGAACTGACCGAAGCGCTCAACGACGTGCGCCCGTTCCGTCGCCTGCAAGGCATCGACCTGAAGAGCTACGAGTTCGGCAGCGTCTTTGTCGACCCGCCGCGCGCCGGCATGGATCCGGACACCTGCGAGCTGACCCGACGTTTCGATAACATCCTGTACATCTCCTGCAACCCGGAAACCCTGGCGGCGAACATTGCCCAGTTGCACGACACCCACCGCATTACGCAGTGTGCGTTGTTCGACCAGTTCCCGTGGACGCATCATATGGAATCGGGTGTGTTGCTGACCCGGCGTTGATTACGGGACAGCAGATACGAAAAAGCCGTCGTGATTGACGGCTTTTTTGTGGGCGCTCACTAAGCGGGATCGACCTTACGCGGACGCCCGCCCTTTTTGCCATTCGCCCGAGCAGCTTCGGACTTCGCAGCACTGCTTTGACGACCGTTACGTGAAGCAACCACCGACGCGGCCATCCTCATGAGTGACGGGCTCGCTGAAATCAGCCCGGCAATGGAAACGTCAAGGTCTTTGCCCTCATGGCACAGCGCAGTGCCTGCGAAGCCGACTGTCAGCCCCTCGTAATCGCCTGCATCAAACCCGTCAAACTCTGGATACTGGTTCACCGGAAGCAACACACCACTGCCATCCTCAAAACGGATGACCAGAGATGATTCTTCAAAGGTTACGGAGACAGCCTGCAAGCTACTCGCTCGGCGTGCCTCCCCTTGCAGGATGGCGGCGTCGATCATCTCCTCCGTCAGGGGACGATGTGTGGATGGCTTAGCCTTGATGACTTTCATAAATCGATTTCCACTCCTTCCAATGCGCCTATCAATGTCAGAAGAGTTTTGCCCTCTTCTGGCAGATAACGCGCCGATCCCACTCTGTATGTCTTGTCAGTGACGAGTTTCATCCCCAGCACTTCGTTTGAATGGCTGTCCCACAATTGATTGTCGAGACAGACAGTTTGCAATCTTGACCACCAGATCCCGCGTGCTCGCCGCAGATGAGCAGGCTGCTCAAGAGATCGACACAAGCCATCCAGCACGGTTAACGGTGGTCGACGAGAAAGCGGCATGACATCCCAAAGCTCAATATCGTTGTGCCAGAAACTGAACTGTAATCGGGCGCTCCAGCTACCTGAATTCACGTGAACGTGCGGGGGGCAATGCTCATCTCGCAACATGATGACAATCGACAATCCTTTGTAGCTGCACACCTTCATGCTAACCCATCCGTTAGGTTAATAAGTTTCAGGATTCAAGATTCCTTTCAAATCCGACGCCTGGTGATCGGCACATGACGTTTCACCGCTTTTCAGGCTAGCGTCGCAACAGGTCATGAGCCGGGCAATCTCCAGTGAAAAACGTAAGCAAAGCTGTCGTCATATCTCGATCAATATTGCTTCTGTGCGATCACCGAACATAAAACGCCACCTCCATTTTTGTTCAATTGACCATGGTAACCATCTAGTACATTTTATCTCCACAGGCTGAAATCCTCGGCCAAAGCCAAAAACAATAAGTGGAGTTACCCCTCATGCCCCCTATCGTTCTGGTGCTCAACGGCCCGAACCTGAACCTGCTCGGCACCCGCGAGCCGGCGACTTACGGTCACGAAACCTTGACGGACATCTCGGCGTTGTGCGGTCGCGCAGGCGAAGAATTCGGCCTGGCCGTAGAGTTTCGTCAGACCAATCACGAAGGCGAACTGCTCGACTGGATTCACGCTGCCCGCGGCCGTTGCGCCGGGATCGTGATCAATCCGGCCGCGTGGACGCATACTTCGGTGGCGATTCGCGACGCACTGGTGGCCAGTGAATTGCCGGTGATTGAGGTACACCTGTCCAACGTCCACGCCCGCGAGCCGTTTCGTCATCACTCGTTTGTCTCGGCGATTGCCACGGCGGTAATGGCCGGGTTTGGCAGTCATGGCTATCGCCTGGCGCTGGAACATTTCAGTCAGCGGCTGAAGGGGTAATGCGCATGTCTCGCTCTAACGTAATACTCGCCGGGTTGATCGGCGCCGGCATTCAGGCCTCGCGCACGCCGGCGCTGCATGAGCACGAAGGTGATGCCCAAGGCCTGCGTTATCTGTACCGACTGATCGATCTCGATCAACTGAAAATGGACAGCACCGCCCTGCCCGACCTGCTGCTGGCGGCCGAGCGGATGAACTACACCGGGCTGAACATCACCTTCCCGTGCAAGCAGGCAATCATTCCGCTGCTTGATGAGTTGTCGCCGGAAGCCAAAGGTATTGGCGCGGTGAACACCGTGGTGTTGAAGGACGGTAAACGTGTCGGCCACAACACTGACTGCCTTGGATTCGCCGAGGGTTTTCGCCGGGGGCTGAAGGACGCTGCCCGCAAGCGCGTAGTCCAGATGGGCGCCGGTGGCGCAGGCGCAGCAGTGGCCCACGCATTGTTGAGCGAAGGCGTACAGCAACTGACTATTTTCGATGTCGATCGTGAACGCGCTGAGAGTCTGGCGAACAATCTCAATCAGCATTTCGGCTCGGGTCGCGCCGTGGCCGGGCAAGATCTACCGAGTACGCTGAATCAGGCCGACGGGCTGGTGAATACCACGCCAATGGGCATGGCCAAACTGCCGGGCATGCCGGTGCCGGTCGAACTGCTGCGCAAGGAATTGTGGGTGGCGGAGATTGTGTATTTCCCGCTGGAAACCGAACTGCTGCGCAACGCCCGCGCGCTGGGTTGCCGGACGCTGGACGGCGGCAACATGGCGGTGTTTCAGGCAGTGAAAGCGTTTGAATTGTTCAGTGACGTGGTGCCGGACGCGCAGCGGATGCTCGCGCATTTTCAAAGCATGAATGGCTGAGTTCTTTCCCCCTGCTCGCGAAGGCTTACGGCCAGCCAATACATCTATTGACTGACACACCGCTTGCGCGAGCAGGCTCGCTCCCACAGGGGGAATGTGTCAGGCCTGCAGGTAGCGCAGCACCGATTCGCAAATCATCTCGCGATGCCGCTGTTTGATGCTTTCATCCGGCAGATCGATCTGAAAGATCTCGCCAAATGTGTGCCGGTTCGACACACGATAGAAGCAGAACGAGCTGATCAGCAAATGCACATCCAGCGCATCCAGCCCCGCACGGAAAACACCTTCAGCAGCACCACGACGCAGTATCTCACCGAGTGAATCGAGGATGGTGTTGTTCATCGCTTTGATCGCGTCGGAACGCTTCACGTATTCGGCGTTGTGGATGTTTTCGATGCTGACGATGCGCACGAAATCGACATTGCGGTCGTGGTGATCGAAGGTAAATTCCACCAGACGCCGAATCGCCTCTACCGGCGCCAGCTCGGCCAGGTGCAGACGGTTTTCGGTGCTGCGGATGTCACCGTAAAGCTTTTCCAGCACCTCGACGTACAACTGCTCCTTACTGCCGAAGTAGTAATAGATCATGCGTTTGGAGGTGTGGATTCGCTCGGCGATCGCATCGACGCGAGCCCCAGACAAGCCTTGCTGGACGAACTCGACGATCGCCTCCTGCAAGATGTTCTCGCGGGTCTTTTCCGGGTTGTTCTTGCGACTCTTGCGCGGCTCTACAGTGGAAACTTCAGAAGCTGCGGAAAGTTCTGTATTCATCGTCATTGCGGGCTCACGGCCATCACTGCACAGGCGGCGATTATGGGCTGCGCAGCACAGTGAAGGAAGCCGCGCGGCCCGTGTTTAATCCCGCGTTTACGAATTTCCTACAACTTCGCCTGGCGCACGGCACCACTGCGAGATTTGGCCATCGCCGCCAGGCGCACCGCGACGTTCGCCGCGCCATACCCGGCATAGCCATTCTTGCGCTGGATGATCTCGAAGAAGAAACGCCCTTCAAACGGTTCGGTGTAGACGTGGAACAGCTCACCGCCCTGGGCATCACGGTCGTACAGAACGTTGTAATACGCCAGTTCACTGAGAAACTCGTCGTCAAAATCGAAGCGCGCGGCAAGGTCGTCGTAATAGTTGAGCGGAATATCCAGTAGCGGCACGCCGGCTTCTTTGGCGCGACTGACTTCGGCGAAGATGTCGTCACAATCGAAGGCGATGTGGTGCACACCGGAGCCGCGATAACTCGACAGCGCGTGGGAGATGGCGGTGTTGCGGTTCTCGGAGATGTTCAGCGGCAAGCGGATCGAACTGTCGCGGCTACGCAAGGCGCGGCTCTTCACCAGACCATACGGATCAGGCAGCACCACTTCATCGTCCGCTTCGAAATCCAGCAGGCTCTTGTAGAACAGCACCCAACTGTCGAGGCTGTCGGCCGGCAACGCCATGGCCATATGATCGATACGCTTGAGACCGCCACGGGCCGGCGCGTCTGCCAGCAGGTTGAAATCGGTGCCGTAGACGTCGGCCTGTTCATCCACCAGATAAATCAGGCTGCCGTCCGGCGCGCGCACCGCTGCCAGTTCCAGTTCGTTGGGGCCGACCAGTCCACGATAGGGCTGACCTTTGTAAGCGACGGCGCGGGCTAGCGCACTGGCGCTGTCCTTGACCCGCACAGCCGTGGCACACAGCGACGGGCCGTGAGCCTCGAAGAAGCTGTGGGCAAAGGAATACGGTTCGGAGTTGAGGATCAGGTTGATGTCGCCCTGACGCAACAGACTCACGCTCTTGGAACGATGCTGCCCAGCCTTGACGAACCCCAAGCGTTCCAGCCAGTTCGACAGTTTGGCGCCGAGGCTTTCATCGACGGCAAACTCGAGAAACTCGATGCCGTTGTACTCGCTGGCCTTCGGTGTTTCGAAAAGGATTTCGCGATTGGCGACAGGTGTCGCTTCCTGCTCAAGACGCTGACGGGTTTTCTCTTCCAGATACAGCAGTGAACGTAAACCGTCGGCGGCATTGGCCCGTGGCGGCGCGGCGCGGAAGCCATCGTTGAAAATTTCCAGCGACAGTGGCCCGGTGTAACCGCTCTGGATGATCGGCGCGAGGAAGCCCGGCAGATCGAATTCGCCCTGTCCCGGGAAGCAACGGAAATGCCGGCTCCACTCCAGCACGTCCATCTGCAGAATCGGCGCGTCGGCCATTTGCACAAAGAAAATCTTGTCGCCGGGAATGTCGGCAATGGCGCGGGGATCGCCCTTCAGCGACAACGTATGGAAGCTGTCGAGCAACACGCCGAGGCTCGGGTGATCGGCCTGACGCACGATGTCCCAGACCTGTTGATAAGTATTCACGTGACGACCCCACGCCAGCGCTTCGTAACCAATGCGCAAGCCGCGCGCGCCGGCATGCTCGGCCAGCAGGCGCAGGTCATCGACGAGAATTTGTTGATCACCGACGCTGTCGGCCGAGGCGTTACTGCAGACCAGCACCAGGTCGGTGCCCAGTTCCTGCATCAGGTCGAACTTGCGTTCGGCGCGCTCAAGGTTGCGCGCCAGGCGATCACGGCGGCAGCCTTCGAAATCGCGGAACGGTTGAAACAGAGTGATGGCGATGCCGAGATCGGCGCACATCTGTTTAATTTCCCGCGGGCTGCCGTCGTAGTACAGGAGGTCGTTTTCGAAAATCTCCACCCCGTCGAACCCGGCGGCGGCGATGGCTTCGAGTTTTTCCGGCAGGGTGCCGCTCAAGGAAACGGTGGCAATGGAACGCTGCATGCTTCAACTCCCGGACTGCGCCGCTTTATCTTTACTGTAGGAGCCGCCAAAGCCGGCAATCGTTTGATCTTTATTGCTGAAAAGCAAAATCAAAAGATCGCAGCCTTCGGCAGCTCCTACACAGGATGATTTTTATAGTGGGGGAAATTATTGGCTGCATCGATCGTGGCAGCAATTTAAAGTGTACTACCCGGTTAGTTTTGCGTGCGATTATCGAACACAATGGCGGTTTGGCGAATTGACGATTTTTCGTCCACTGCCCAACATCGACTGCACATTGAGTCCGGATCTGAACCACCGGTCGCAGCGTGCAAGTAACAAGCACACCAAATAACAAATCCAAAAACGGGTGGAACACATGATTCCTTCACAGACTTCCCGCATGGCTCCGGCCATGAGCACTGCCACGGGTGGCATCGGCGACAAGATCCGCGGCGCCATGGCTGTCGGCAAGACCCGTTGGGGCATGCTGGCGCTGGTGTTTTTCGCCACTACCCTGAACTACATCGACCGCGCCGCCCTCGGCGTCATGCAGCCCATCCTCGCCAAGGAAATGAGCTGGACGGCGATGGATTACGCCAACATCAACTTCTGGTTTCAGGTCGGCTACGCGATCGGTTTCGTCCTGCAAGGACGCTTGATCGACCGGGTCGGCGTCAAGCGCGTGTTCTTCTGCGCCGTGCTGCTCTGGAGTCTGGCCACCGGTGCCCACGGTCTGGCAACGTCAGCCGTTGGTTTCATGGTCTGCCGGTTTATCCTCGGCCTGACTGAAGCGGCGAACTACCCGGCCTGCGTGAAAACCACGCGCCTGTGGTTCCCGGCCGGCGAACGTGCGGTTGCCACCGGCATCTTCAACGCCGGCACCAACGTCGGTGCGATGTTCACGCCGATGCTGCTGCCACTGGTGCTGCACGTCTGGGGCTGGCAAGCGGCGTTCCTGTGCATGTCGGCACTGGGCGGCATCTGGTTGCTGTTCTGGGGCTTGAAATACTTCAACCCGGAAGATCACCCGAGCGTGAAACAGTCCGAGCTGGACTACATCCGGCAAGAAGTCGAACCGGAACAGGCCCGCGTACCGTTCTCGAAAATCCTGCGGATGCGCGGCACCTGGGCCTTCGCCCTCGCCTACTCGCTGACCGCGCCGGTGTTCTGGTTCTATCTGTACTGGCTGCCACCGTTCCTCAATCAGCAATACAACCTGGGCATCAACGTCACCCAGATGGGCATTCCGCTGATCATCATTTACGTCACGGCTGACTTCGGCAGCGTCGGTGGCGGCATTCTGTCTTCGTTCCTGATCGGTCGCGGGATGAACTCGATCAAGGCGCGGCTGCTGTCGATGTTCCTGTTTGCTTGCTGCATCATCGGCGTGATCATGGCCGCCGGCTCAGCCAACCTGTGGGTGGCAGTGGCAGCGATTTCCCTGGCCATCGGCGCACACCAGGCGTGGACAGCAAACATCTGGAGCCTGGTGATGGACTACACGCCCAAGCACATGATGAGCACCGTGTTCGGTTTCGGCGGCATGTGCGCAGCGATCGGCGGGATGTTCATGACCCAGATCGTCGGCCACATCCTCACCGTCACCAACAACAACTACACCGTGTTGTTCACCCTGATTCCGGCGATGTACTTCATTGCGCTGACGTGGATGTATTTCATGGCACCGCGCAAGATTCCTACCGTCACCGAATAACCTGACCACTTGATTGGCCCCTTGTGGGAGCGAGCTTGCTCGCGAATGCGGACTGACAGTCGAAACAAATGTGACTGACATACCGC
>NZ_JBFUIR010000008.1:56111-209734 GCF_056401755.1 Pseudomonas sp. P4_D7
TGACATACCGCTTTCGCGAGCAAGCTCGCTCCCACAGTTTCTTGTGTTGTCAGCTCAACGGCGGCTCTGCTGCCACGCTGCCGCCAGTCCGCTGCAACAGATCACCGCGATACCAATGATCGTCAGCAGACTCGGCGTGTGATTGAACAGCAGCCAGCCCAACAACCCGGCAAACACAATCTGGCAATAACCGAACGGCGCCAGCAGTGCCGGAGCGGCATGGCGGAACGCCTGGGTCAGAAACAAATGCGCGGTCATCCCGCAACTGCCCAGCGCCAGCATCAACCCGGCATGGGTCAACGTCGGCACCTGCCAGAAGAACGGCACCAGTGCACTCATCACCAGCGTGTTGCATAACCCGGCGAAAAAGTTGCTGGTGGTCGGGCTGTCCACCTCGGCGAGCTTGCGGGTCAGCAGTTGATAAAAGCAGAAAAACAGCGCCGAGCAGAACGGCAGCAACACCGCCGGAGTGAACAACTCACCGCCGGGATGGACGATGATCAGCACGCCGATAAAGCCGCAGATCACCGCGATCCATTGACCTCGGGTCACTCGCTCCTTGAGCAGCGGCACCGACAATGCGGTCACCAACACTGGCGCAAGAAAGTTGACCGCCGTGGCCTCCGCCAACGGGATGTACAACAACGCGGTGGTGAAGAACAGGCTGGTGCCGAGCAGGCACAGTGCCCGAACCAATTGCCATAGCGGCTTCTTGGTGCGCAGCACACGCAACCCGGATTGCGGCAGAAAAATCCCCGCCATCAGCAGTGTGTGCACCAGATAGCGCGCCCAGACCACCATCACGATCGGATAAAAACCGGACAGGTATTTCGACAATGCGTCGTGACTGGAGAACAGGAAGGTTGCCACGACAATCAGCAAGATCCCCTTGAAGGGTTGGTTGACACCGGAGAGCGGGGTGCTGACAGTCATTGGTTATCTCTGTTTGAACAACAATACGGTGGCGAAGGAGATCGCGCAGCGGTTACCGATTCGGGACGGCTACGCAGTCCACTGGGAGCAAGCTCCCTCGCCACAAAAAAGACTCACAGTCGCGCCAACAATTCCCGCGTCCTGTCGATCGCCATCTGCGCTCGCTCCAATCCGCTCACGCCCTGCTCCAGCAGTTTTACCGTGGGAATTTCCAGACTCAGTGGAATATTAGTCGGCAGCGCTCGCAGCAACCCGAGCAGATCACAATCACCCTCGCCGGGAAACCGCCGCTCGTTGCGCGCCTGACGCAAGATCTCGGCCATGTCTGACGGCCTCGGCCCCGCTACATCACATAATTGCGCATAACGCAGACGCGACACTGGCACTCCAGCCAGATCCTCCAAGCGTGACGCCGAACGATCAAAGTGGAACGCATCGACCAGCACCGCAGCGTTTTCCCGATCAGCGTTTTCGACCATTCGCAGCGCTTGTTCGAGGTTGCGCGCATCAGTCCAAGGCATGAACTCCAGATGCGGGTGCAGCCCGTAAGGCGCGGCCAGATCGCAAAGCGCCGCAAAGTTATCGGTGAGCCGCTGTTCGTCAGGATCGTTACCGGCGACCAGCAATTCGGTAGCGCCAAATTCCGCACCGACCGTAAGAAGTTTCTCGAAATCGGCGACGTCGGTTTGCGGCTTCAGACGCAGGATTTCCACGTCGAGCACGCGGATGCCGGTGTCGCGCAGCCGCTGCAAAGTCTGACGGCGCAATTCAGCATCGGCGACCAAAGGGAAATGATGCTCCTCGGGCGTCGCCGGTTCCAGGCGCAGGCCGACATGGCTGTAACCAGCACGTGCCGCCACTTCGACCATTTGCGGTGGCGACAACTCCAGCACAGTGAGGCTGGCCAGAGACAGGATTCGTTCGCTCATGTTCAAGCCTCAATCAGTGCAGGGGTGCAGGCACGGCCGGTGGCGGCGGCCTCGCGAATCGCTTCGATCAGCGCCAAAGTGCGCGCAGCGTCGGCCGCACTCACCAGCGGCTCGACTTCATGCCGCGCCACGCGTACGAAATGCAGTAACTGCAAGCGTAAAGCGTCGTCACCGCCGTAGGATTCTTCGACCATCAACAAGGGCTCATGCCAACCGGCGTCGAACTGCTCAGCGGCATAGTGCCAACGCTTGAGCTGCGGAATGCTCAACGCTCCGGCGGTTCCGGCCAGCAGATAGCACGGCTGATCCGCATGACGTGGATACGCCGGGTTCTCGCCGGAATCCAGCTCCCAACTCCACGGCGCGGCGACCGCGTCGGAACCGCTCAATGTGCCCAGTGTGCCGCCTTCGAATCGCAGCAACACCGCCGCACTGTCTTCGTTGGCGAAACCGCGCACGGCGTTGTCGGTGATCGCTTGCACCGAGCGTACTTCACCGCACAGATGCCGTAATAGATCGAGGTCGTGAATCAGGTTGGTCAGCAACATCCCGGCGCCCGGTTCACGGCGCCACGGGATCTCGAAATAACTGTCCGGTTTGCGCAACTGGAACAGTGCAGTCACCGTGATCAGCCGTCCAAGCGCCCCGCTCTGCACCAGCTCATGAGCGCGAACGATCAGCGGATTGTGGCGCCGATGATGGCCGACCAGCACCGGCACGCCGCTGCTTTTGATCGCCGCAACCAGTTCGCGCACTTCATCCAGGTGCACGCCGACCGGCTTCTCCAGAAGCACCGGCACACCCGCCGCCAGACAATCGAGCGCCGTGCTGACGTGTTGATTATTCGGATTGGCGACGATCACCGCGTCTGGCCGGATTTGCTCCAGCATCTGACGATGATCAGCGAAATGCCTTACACCCCATTCCGCCGCAAGCCCTGCTGCTTGCGACCCGGGATCCGCCACCGCGCACAGCGTTGCTTCGTTGAGGGTTTGCAGATGCCGATAATGTTGCTGGCCCATGTTGCCGGCGCCGATCAGGGCGATTCGAAGGGGCGAATTCAAGGTACGGTCCTTTTGTGATTGTTGTTGGAATATCACTCCAGCAACAATTTAGAACCGAGTTCCAGAATCAAACACCCATCCATCCTAAAACCGTGCGAACACCGCACAACTTCGTGAACAACAAAAATCCCCTGTAGGAGTGAGCCTGCTCGCGATAGCGGAGTGTCAGTCGCCGTTAACGCTGAGGCCAGGCTTGCTGCTGATAATTCTTCGGTGAAGGTCAGCAACAGCGGTGCCAGCTCATGCAACCGCGCCCCCGGCATCCGCGCACTGGGACCGGCAATACTCAGTACACCGATCACCCGACCATCCGTTGGATGCCTCACCACCGCCGCAATCGCTGAAGTCCCCACTGCCGAACTTTCTTCGACACAGGCATAACCCTGCTCACGAGCCAGACGCAGCCGTTCCAGCAACTCGATATTTGAACGCGGCGCATTCGGCCCGATCCCCACCGGCACCTCCGCCGCCTGCCGCTCGACCAGTGACAACGCCTCGGCGTCGCTCATGCACGCCAGCCACGCATGCCCCGACGCGGTGTAGAACAGCGGCGCGTCGCGGCCCATGTCCGGGTCGTAACGCAGACCGGTGCGCGCGCCTTGTGCCTTGGCGATCCAGGTCTGGCGCTCGCCATCGATCACGCCCAGACGCACCAGTTCGCCGGTTTCCTGCGCCAGTCGGTCGAGTACCGGCTGGACGATATCGGCACCGCAGCTCGACAGGTATTGAAAGCCCATAGCGACCAGTTTGGTCGACAAGTGATAGCGCAACGTTTCCGCATTCTGCCGTACGTAGCCCAACCGAATCAGCTCGGCGAGCAAGCGGTGTGTTGCACTCTTGGGGATATCCAGCTGCTCGGCGAGCGTCTGCATCGGCAGCCCGCGTGGATCACTGGTGAGGCTTTCCAGCACGCTGAAAACCCGTTCGATTTGACTGCCGGCCATGGAGACGTCCAAAGAAATTTTGCCGATTCTAGAAGACATTGGCGGCAAAGCGAAATCTGGAACCGGCTGTTCGATAACCGCCCATTTTATAGGCTCAAGGCTTGTAGAGTCGTCGCGACACTGGTTATTTTCTGGAATCAAATTCCAAAAAAAACTTACTGCCGGAGCGTTGTTTGATGTCTGCCGAACATCCTGATATCGACTGCGACGTATTGGTCGTCGGTTCCGGTGCCGCCGGTTTATCGGCCGCCGTGACTGCCGCGTGGCATGGTTTGAAAGTCATCGTTGTCGAGAAAGATCCGGTTTTCGGTGGCGCCACTGCCTGGTCCGGTGGCTGGGCGTGGGTGCCGTGCAATCCACTAGCGCGTCGGGCCGGGATCATCGAAGACATCGAACAACCGCGCACCTATTTGCGCCATGAACTGGGCGAGCACTTCGACCCGGCGATGATCGACGCTTTCCTTGAAGCGGGACCGCGCATGGTCGCTTTTTTCGAGCAACACACTGTGCTGCAATTTGCCGATGGCAATGCCATTGCCGACATTCATGGCGACACGCCGGGCGCTGGCACTGGTGGCCGCTCGGTCATCGCCGCGCCTTACGATGGACGCAAGGTCGGACGCTTGCTCAAGCGCCTTCGTACAACGATGCGCGAAACGTCCTTCATGGGCATGCCGATCATGGCCGGCGCCGATCTGTCGGCGTTCCTCAATCTGACCCGTTCACTGAAAGCCGCATGGCATGTCACCCGGCGCTTTACCCGACATTTGCTAGATCTCGCGATCCATGGCCGGGCCATGCAATTGGTCAATGGCGTGGCGTTGATTGCACGATTGGCAAAATCCGCCGAAGACATCGGCGTGTTGCTCTGGGAATCGGCACCCGTGACAGCGTTGCTGCGTGAAGGCGCTCGCGTCTCGGGCGCTGTGGTCAACACAGACAAAGGCCCGATCCGCATTCATGCACGCAAAGCCGTAGTGCTCGCCGCCGGTGGTTTTGCCAATGACATCGAGCGGCGCAAAGCCCTGTTCCCGCGCACGCCGACCGGTCACGAGCATTGGGCGCTGCCGCCGCTGGCCGTCGACGGCGATGGTTTGCGCCTGGGCGAAAGCGTCGGCGCGCGGGTCAATGCCGATGTGGCTTCGCCCGTGGCGTGGGCGCCGGTGTCGCAAGTGCCACATTCCGACGGCAGCATCGGCCATTTCCCACACATCATTGAGCGCGGAAAACCCGGAGTCATCGGTGTACTGAGTAACGGCCAACGGTTCGTCAACGAAGCCAACGGTTATTACGACTACGTCAGCGCCATGGTCGCTGCTGCGCCGGAAGGTGAAGAAGTCGCCTCATGGCTGATCTGCACGCGCGCCTTTCAACGGCGTTATGGACTGGGCATATCGCGGCCATTTCCGCTGCCAGTGTCAGATTTTATCCGCAGCGGCTATCTGAAAAGCGGCAACAGTATTGAAGAATTGGCCCGCGCCTGCGGCATCGATCCGAGCGGATTGCGCCACACCGTCGACGATTACAACCGCCATGCCCGTCACGGCGAAGACCCGTTGTTCGGTCGCGGAGCAACACCCTACAACCGCAAACAGGGTGATCCGGCGAACCTTCCCAACCCCTGCGTTGCCCCAATAGACACTGGCCCGTTCTACGCCGTGAAAGTCCAGCCGGGCTGCTTCGGCACCTTCGCCGGGCTCAAGGTCAACCCGCACGCGCAAGTACTGGATGCCCACGAACAGCCCATCGCCGGCCTCTACGCAGCCGGTGGCGACATGGCCAGCATCATGGGCGGCCACTACCCGGCGGGCGGTATCAACATCGGCCCGGCGCTGACTTTCGGTTACATCGCCGCCCGGCATATCGCCGGCATGACTGCTTTCGAACAGGAGATCGACCATGCAGCACATCGTTAATGCCCAAGGTTTGAACATGCCGAAACTCGGCCTCGGCACCTGGCCGATGCTCGGCGACGAATGCACTCGCGCCGTGGAGCAAGCGCTGGAATTGGGATATCGACACATCGACACAGCGGCGGCCTACAACAACGAGGAAGCCGTCGGACAAGCACTGGCGAATACCCCGACACCGCGCGAGCAAATTCACGTCACCACCAAAGTCTGGTGGGATCAGCTACAACCCGACGCGATGCGTCATTCCATGGACCGCAGCCTTACCGCGTTGCGCAGCGACTACGTCGACTTGTTCATGATCCACTGGCCGAGCACCGACTGGGACCTGCCACGCACCCTCGAGACATTGGCTTCGTTCAAAAAACAGGGGCTGGCACGCAACATCGGCGTGGCGAATTTTCCGCTGCCATTGCTGCGCAAAGTCGTCGAAGACTATGGGATTGCTCTGTCAGCGATTCAGGTCGAATACCACGTCCTGCTCGGCCAAAACGCCCTGCTCGACTACGCCCGTCAACACGACATGGCACTAACGGCCTACACCCCGCTGGCGCGCAACAAGGTCTCAGACATCCCGCAGATTCAACAGATCGCCGAAAAGCACGGCGTGCTGCCGACTCAGGTCGCACTGAAATGGCTGCTGGATCAGCCCAACGTCGCGGCGATTCCCAAGGCCAGCAGCCGGGCCAATCAACTGGCCAACCTCGCATCGCTGAAAGTTGAACTGGATGATGAAGACCGCGCATTGATTGCAGCACTGCCGAAAAACCAACGTCAGGTCAGCCCGGATTTCGCCCCGGAGTGGGATGCCTTTGATCGCTGATTGATAATCCAGCGATAGAAATCCTGCGCGGGATTGAATTTGCCGCGCGCCAGACCGTCAATAACAGGCCCGACCTCGTCAGCACGAGGCCGGGCCTGTTTGCGTGTGGCCAATAGACGGACGACCGGACTGGCGCCACACTCACACAACAGCAACACTCATCACCACCCGATACACACAGAGGATTCCCACATGCTATGGAAAAAAGGCCGACGCAGTGACAACGTCGTCGATGCCCGTGGTGATGATGCCGGCGGTGGCGGCATGCGCTTCGGTGGCGGCAAAGGCCTGAGCCTGGGGGCGATTCTGCTGATCGTCGGCATTGGCTGGATCACCGGGCAGGACCCAATGCAGATCCTCGGCCAGCTCGCCGGGCAATCCACACAACAATCTGCACCTACTTCGCAAACCCGCCAGGCACCGCCGGCCAATGATGAACAGGCCGAATTCGTCCGTTCGATCCTTGGTGACACCGAAGACACCTGGGGCGCGATTTTCCAACAGGCCGGGCGCCAATATAAGGACCCGACCTTGGTGCTGTTCAGCAATCGGGTCAATTCCGCCTGCGGTCTGGCGACCTCGGCCACTGGCCCGTTCTATTGCCCGGCGGACCAGAAGGTCTACCTGGACATGGCGTTCTTCCAGGAAATGTCGCAACGCTTCAAAGCGGCCGGCGACTTCGCCCAGGCCTACGTGATCGCGCATGAAGTCGGACACCATGTGCAGACGCTTCTCGGCGTCTCGGCGAAAATTCAGACAGCTCGCCAGCAAGGTCGGCAGATGGAAGGCGACGGCGGTTTGCTGGTGCGTCAGGAATTGCAGGCCGACTGCCTCGCCGGCGTCTGGGCCTACAGTGCGCAGAAGCGTTTGAACTGGCTGGAACCGGGCGATATCGAAGAGGCCTTGAATGCGGCCAACGCCATCGGTGATGATCGCCTGCAACAACAGGGTCAGGGCCGTGTGGTGCCGGACTCGTTTACCCACGGTACGTCGGCGCAAAGGGTGCGCTGGTTCAAAACCGGATTCGCGCAGGGCCAGGTCGGCCAGTGCGACACCTTCGCGGCGAAAAACCTGTAAATGCATAAATGGCTTTTGGCGTTACTGATCGTTGGCAGCACTGCGCAAGCCGCCGGTGTCGATGCGATCAGCCCCGGTCGTTTGCAACTCAAGGCCGGGGAAATGGCGGTCGGCATTGGTCCTGCGCCGGAGAAGATCGAACGGGTGCTGATCGTCATTCATGGCCGGTTGCGCAACTCGGAAACCTATCGCAAAAGCGCGGAGAGCGCCGCCGAGCTGGCGGGACAAAGTGCCCACACGCTGGTAATCGCGCCGCAGTTCCTCAATGAAAGCGATGTCGCGCTGTACTCGCTCCCCGCCACGTTGCTGCGCTGGCAAGGCAACGACTGGATGGGCGGCAGCTTATCCACAGGGCCGAATCCGTTGAGTTCCTATGCCGCGCTCGATGAGATCGTTGGACGGATCAGCGACCGCAAACAGTTTCCCGACGTGAAGCAGATCGTGATCTTCGGTCATTCCGGCGGTGGCCAGGTGGTGCAGCGCTATGCCCTGCTGGCCAAGGATCAGCCTGCGCTGAAGGCCAACGGCATTCGCTTGCGCTACGTGGTGGCCAACCCGTCATCGTATGCCTACTTCAATGAACAACGGCCGGTAGCGTTCGATCACGCCAAATGCGCGGGATTCAATCGCTGGAAGTACGGTCTGTCAGACATGCCGGTGTACGCCGGTGGGCAAACGCCGTTGCAGCTTGAGAGCAGTTACATCAAACGCGAGGTGATTTATCTGCTTGGACAGCAGGACGTCGATCCCAAGCATCCAGCGTTGGACAAGCGCTGTGAAGCCGAGGCGCAAGGTGCGTATCGCCTGGAGCGTGGGAAGTTGTACTTCGGCTATTTGCTGCGTCGGCATCCGGAAGGGGTGAATCAACGATTGGTTGAAGTGCCCGGGGTCGGGCATAACGGCGATGGGATGCTGACCTCGCCGGAGGGGCAGAAGGCGTTGTTCGATCAGTAAACTGTTTGGCGGATTTTATGCCCTCTTCGCGAGCAAGCTCGCTCCCACATTTGGAATACATTTCCCTGTGGGAGCGAGCTTGCTCGCGAAGAGGCCAGCTCAGGCAGCAAAGATTTCAGGCCAGAAGCATCCGCCGCAACTCGACACAATCCTTCGCATGCCAATCGGCCAACTCGGGCCACGGGTTTTCCGACAGATTAACCAAAACCGTCCACGCCCCCGCCGCTCGTCCGCAATCCAGATCAAAGCGGTAATCACCGACCATCACCATCGCGCTGGCCGGCACGTCCCAGGCGTTTGCCAGTTTCAGCAAACCACCCGGATGCGGCTTCGGCGGCGCTTCATCGCGGCCCAACACATCGTCCACCGCAAAGCAGTCGGCGAGGCCAATCGCTTGCAGCGTCACATGCGCCAGTTCCCGCGCGTTGCGGGTGAGGATGCCGAGGCGATAACCGCGTGCGTGCAGATCACGCACCAGCTCCACCGCTCCGGTGGCCGGGGTCGAACCCAGCGCCAGATCCCTTTCGTGTTCCAGCAGCCAGGCGTGTTTCGCCGCCGCTTCATCCGCCGGCAATGCCGCGAGATGAGTGAGGATGTCGTCCTCCGGCGGAATCGCCAGCGCCACGCGAATCGCCGCAAAATCATGCACGGCGACGGTCAACGTGCCGTCCATATCGAACACCCAGTGCTTGACCTCTTTCAGACTCATGCCCAGTCCTTGCGATGGCGGATCAGGCCTTCCTGCGTCACCGAAGCGACCAGTTGCCCGGCGCGGTTGTACACGCTGCCACGAGAGAATCCACGGGAATTGCCGGCCCACGGACTGTCCATCGCGTAGAGCAACCAGTCATCGGCGCGCAGATCGTTGTGGAACCACAGCGCGTGATCAAGGCTGGCGACCTGCATGTCTTTCTGCCAGACCGATTTGCCGTGGGGCAGCATTGAGGTGGTCAACAAACCGAAGTCCGAGGCGTACGCCAACAAGTATTTGTGCAGTGCCGGGATGTCGGCCAATGCGCCGTCGGCACGGAACCACACATATTTGACCGGATCGGCCGGCTGCGGGTTGTACGGGTCCTTTTCGGTGACCGGGCGTACTTCGATCGGTTTCGGGCACAGCAGTTTTTCACGCATGTGTTCCGGAATCAGGTGCGCGCGTTGCTGGGTCAATTCCAGCTCCGACGGCAGATTTTCCGGGCCGACCACCACCGGCATCTGACTCTGGTGCTCGAAGCCTGCCTCGTCGTATTGAAACGAAGCGCTGCAGGTGAAGATCGGATGTCCCTTCTGGATCGCCGTGACGCGGCGAGTGCTGAAACTGCCGCCATCGCGCACGCGATCAACCGAGTAGACCACTGGCAACTTGGCATCGCCCGGACGCAGGAAGTAGCCGTGCATAGAATGTACATGGCGCGCCTCTTCAACGGTCTGACTGGCCGCCGACAGCGACTGGCCGAGCACCTGGCCACCGAACAACTGACGGAAACCCAGATCCTGGCTACGGCCACGGAACAGGTTTTCTTCGATCGGTTCCAGGGTCAGCAAGTCGACCAGATCTTCCAACACTTGGCTCATTCAGACTCTCCTCACACAAAGCACTATGCCGCGCAGTCTTGGCTGCGGCGGCCGATTCAGATTCTGGCGCGGGCCAATGATATGGCGGCCATTGTAAACGTCCGTGTCGGCTTATCCATGCAAGGTTTGCAGCCATTGTTCCCGAGTAATGCGGTACAGCACATGCCGTCTTAGCGGATGATCGACGGCAAGCTTGGGGTGATCAAAATCATCTTCCGGGGCGTGATGCATGCCGATCGCCTGCATGACTTTCTCTGAGGGCAAATTGGATTGCGCGGTGAAGGAAACGATTTCCTTCAATGCCAACCGATCAAAGCCGCAACGCAGAGCGGTCCACGCTGCTTCGCTGGCGTAACCCAGGCCCCAATGTTCCTTGGCCAGGCGCCAGCCGATTTCCACCGCAGGCGTGAACGGTGCATCGAAACCAACCACGCCGAGCCCGGTGAAACCAATAAATTCGCCACTGTCCTTGCGCTCCAGCGCCCACAAGCCGAAACCGTGCTCGGCGAAATGCCCGCGCACGCGACCAATCATCGAAGCGCTTTCCAGTCGGCTCAATGGTGTCGGGAAGTAGCGCATCACCTGAGGATCGGCGCACATCGCGGCAAATGCCGGCAAATCCTCGTCCTGCCACTGACGCATCAGCAAGCGCGCGCTTTCAAGTTCCAGTATCGGCTCCATCATGCCCCTCCGTTTCCATGCCGCAAGTCTACATCGCTGGTAGGATCCTTCACTCTTTCCTACGTTCCTACATGAAACCGCCATGCCACTGCCGCTGATCTACCACGAAGACTACAGCCCCGAGTTTCCGGCGGATCACCGCTTCCCGATGGACAAGTTTCGTCTGCTGCGCGATCACCTGGTCGACAGCGGTCTGACCCGCGACGCCGATCTGCTGCGGCCCGAGATCTGCCCCAACGACATCCTCGCCCTCGCCCATGACCGTGCGTATATCGAACGCTACATGAGCGGCGAGTTGTCCCGCGAAGACCAACGGCGTCTGGGTCTGCCGTGGAACGAAGCCTTGGCGCGGCGCACGGTACGGGCGGTCGGCGGTTCAATTCTGGCGGCGGAAAAAGCCTTGGAACATGGCTTGGCCTGCCACTTGGCCGGCGGCACCCACCATGCGCACTACGACTACCCGGCAGGCTTCTGCATCTTCAATGACCTGGCGATCATCAGCCATTACCTGCTGCAAAGCGGCCGGGTCAATCGCGTGCTGATCTTCGACTGCGACGTGCATCAGGGCGACGGCACCGCGCGAATCCTGCATGACACGCCGGAGGCGATTACCGTTTCCCTGCACTGCGAGAAGAATTTTCCTGCACGCAAGGCGGAAAGTGACTGGGACATCCCGCTGCCCAAGGGCATGGGCGACGCTGATTATTTGAAAGTGGTCGACGACACGCTCAACTATCTGCTGCCGCTGTATCAACCGGACCTGGTGCTGTACGACGCCGGCGTCGATGTACACAAGGACGATGCCCTCGGTTATCTGCAACTGACCGACGAAGGCGTCGCCGCCCGCGACGAAAGCGTGATGCGCCATTGCCTGGGGCGCGATATTCCGGTGATGGGCGTGATTGGCGGCGGCTACAGCAAGGATCGCCACGCCCTCGCCCGCCGCCACGGCATCCTCCATCACAGCGCGCAACGGGTCTGGCAGTCACACGGTTGTCATTGAGTTGTGCTGCGTTACCCACAATCGCTGTGGAACGGCCTGTGGATAACCTGAGTGAAAGGGACTGCAGGCCATACCGGTTATGGCCTGCAGCGCACTGATCATTTTTCAACCAACATTTCAAGCCAATCCGAATCCCTTGTAGGAGTGAGCCTGCTCGCGATAGCGTCAGCACCTTCAACATTAACTTGGCTGATACACCGCTATCGCGAGCAGGCTCACTCCTACAAAAGATCTCGACTGTTAGAATGCGCGCCTTATCCCGCCATACCGCAGCGCACGCCATGACCCAGACTTCCGCCTCCTCCCCCGCTCACGTCGCCATCATCGGCGGTGGCCCCGCCGGCCTGATGGCCGCCGAAGTGCTGAGCCAGGCCGGAATCCGCGTCGATCTCTACGACGGCATGCCCTCGGTCGGCCGCAAGTTCCTGCTCGCTGGCGTCGGCGGCATGAACATCACCCACTCCGAAGCCTACCCGGCGTTCCTTTCACGCTACGCCGAGCGCGCCCCGCAAATCGCCCCGCTGCTGCGCGGTTTCGATGCCGATGCGTTGTGTAAATGGATTCACGACCTGGGCATCGAAACCTTTGTCGGCAGCTCCGGCCGGGTGTTCCCCACTGATATGAAAGCGGCCCCGCTACTGCGCGCCTGGCTCAAACGTCTGCGCGACAGCGGCGTCGTTATCCACACCCGCCATCGCTGGCTCGGTTGGGATGCACATGGCGCGCTGCGCATCGACAGCCCGGAAGGTGAAATCACCGTCAAACCCGATGCCACGCTGCTTGCCCTCGGCGGCGGCAGTTGGTCGCGCCTCGGTTCCGACGGTGCGTGGATGCTCGCCCTGGAGCAGCGCGGTGTAGAACTGGCGCCGTTGCAGCCGAGTAATTGCGGCTTCGAGGTGCAGGCCTGGAGCGATTTGATGGTGAGCAAATTCGCCGGCGCACCGCTGAAAAATATCGCCATCGGCTTGAACGACGATGTGCCGCGTTTGGGCGAATGCGTGATCACCGCGACCGGCATTGAAGGCAGTCTGATTTATGCGCTGTCGGCGCCGATTCGTGAAGCGATCAATCAGCATGGCGCGGCGGTTGTTCACATTGATCTGTTGCCCGGCCGACCTGTGGATAAATTGCAGGCAGCGTTGAGCAAACCACGCGGTTCGCGGTCGATGGCCAAGCATCTGCACAGTCAGGTCGGGATTGATGGGGTGAAAGCGGCGTTGTTGCGCGAGTTGACTGATGCGGCGACGTTTGCTGATCCGGCGCTGTTGGCGCGGGCGATCAAAGCGTTGCCGCTGACGCTGGTCAAAACGCGGCCATTGGACGAGGCGATCAGCAGTGCCGGGGGCGTGACGTTCGAGGCGATGGACGAACGCTTGATGATCAAGGCGTTGCCGGGGGTGTTCTGCGCGGGCGAGATGCTTGACTGGGAAGCACCAACGGGCGGCTATTTGCTGACGGGGTGTTTTGCCAGTGGCCGGGCGGCCGGGTTGGGAATTGTGCAGTGGCTGAAAAGCTAAACCCTCACCCCAGCCCTGTCCCAGAGGGAGAGGGAGCCGACCGAGGTGTCTGGCGTCCAACATCGACCTGAAACACCGAGTCGATTATGGATTCGGCCAACCGACCGAGGTGTCTGGCGAAACTCTGTCGATTATGGATTCACAACAGAAGAATCAGGTCGGCGTACTTCGGGAGCATCCCCCAATCAGTCCCCTCTCCCCCTGGGAGAGGGTTAGGGTGAGGGGCTTTTGACTTTAAGGCTTACGCTTACGCGGCCCGGTATTAAACACCGGCACTTTACGCACAGGCTTGACCGAAGGCTCCGGCGCCTGCGTCTCGCCGCTGTCGACCCACTTGCCCAGATTACGCTTGCCGCCACCACCGGAAGCCTTCGGCTTCTTCGGTTTTTTCGGCTTCTTGATCACCTGACCACTGGCATCGGTATCCGGCACGCGATGCTCCGGTTCGAAATCCGGCTCGTTCTGGCGTTTCAAGGTCTGGCGCGTCAGCATTTCAATCGCCGACAACATGTTCACTTCATCCGCGCACACCAGCGAGATCGCTTCGCCCGTCGCGCCAGCACGACCCGTGCGGCCGATACGGTGAATGTAGTCTTCAGCCACGATCGGCAGATCGAAGTTGATCACCAGCGGCAGATCTTCGATATCCAGGCCCCGCGCCGCAACGTCAGTCGCCACGAGAATCTGCACTTCACTGAGTTTAAAACGGTCCAGCGCACGCTGACGGGTCGCCTGAGGTTTATCACCATGGATACCGTCGGCATTCACGCCCAGGCCCTGAAGTTTTTCCACCAGCGCATCGACACCATTACGGGTCTTGGCGAACACCAGCACCTGCTTCCACTTGTTCTTGCGCATCAGGTGCACGAACAGTTCGGCCTTGCGCTTCTTGTCCACCGTGACGATCCACTGCTTGACCGTATTGGCCGCGACGTTGCGCGGGCTGACTTCGACGGTCAGCGGATCGTTGAGCATCTGCCCGGCGAGCAGGCGGATGTCATCGGAGAAGGTTGCGGAAAACAGCAGGGTCTGGCGCTTTTTCGGCAGCATGCGGTAAATGTTCGCCAGTTCTTCGGAGAAGCCCAGGTCGAGCATACGATCGGCTTCATCCAGCACCAGAGTCTGCAACTGATCGAGTTTCAGCGCGTTCTGGCGGAACAGGTCGATCAGGCGACCGGGCGTGGCGACCAGCACATCGACGCCGCCGCGCAGCTTCATCATCTGCGGATTGATGCTGACGCCGCCGTAAACCGCATAGGTACGCAGCGGCAGGTTTTCGGCGTACTGACGCACAGACTCATGAACCTGCTCGGCCAGCTCACGGGTCGGCACCAGAATCAGTGCACGCGCCGAGTTGGCAGCGACTTTCGGCCCTTCCATGGCCAGCAACTGCAGCAGTGGCAAGGCGAAACCGGCGGTTTTGCCAGTGCCGGTCTGAGCGGCTGCCATCAAGTCACGACCGGCCAGCACGGCCGGAATGGCTTGCGCCTGAACCGGCGTCGGGGTCTGGTAGCCGAGCGTCTCGAGGGAGCGCAGCAAGGGTTCGATCAGGCCAAGGGTGGCGAAAGTCATGGGAGTACCGTAGGAAAAAATAACGCAGGCATGCAATGCCGCGCAGTTTACCCTAATTCGTACGCGTTTCTGTGGGAACGGCTGTCGGCGCCACGACTGGCGGCTGTGCCGGACGGCGCCACTGCGGCAGTCCGATCAACACCACCGCGCTGATGATCACCAGCATCGCCAGCGCTTCTTCGATGCCGATGGTCTCGCCGACAAACACAATCCCCAGCAACACCGCGACCGCCGGGTTGACGTAGGCATAACTGGTCGCCGCCGCTGGACGCACGTGCTTGAGCAAATACATATAAGAGTTGAAGGCGATGATCGATCCAAAGAAGATCAGGTACGCCAGCGCCAGCCAGCCTTCAACTGGCGGCATTGCTTGCAGACGCTCGCCACTGACGGCGCTGCCGATCAGCAGCACCACACCGCCGACCAGCATTTCCACCGCGCTGGCCATCGCGCCCTGTGGCAACGGCAAATGTCTGCTCCACACCGAACCGAACGCCCAGGTTGCCGCCGCGAAAATCAGCAATGCTGCGCCCAGCGGACTCGATTGCAGGTTCGAGCCCATGTTGAGCATGGCAATACCAACAATCCCCAACGCCACCCCGGCCCACTCCAAGCGGGTATTGCGCGCTCCCCAGAAATAACCACAGAGCAACGTGAACAACGGCACCGTCGCCACCGCCAATGCTGCAACACCGGAAGCCACGCCCGTGTGCTCGGCCACGCTCACCGCGCCATTACCGAAACTGAGCAGCAAAATCCCGATGATCCCCGCCGCCTTCCACTGCGCCCAGGTCGGCGCCGGCGCCCCGCGCCAGCGCAGGAAGGCGTACATCAGGCTGCCGGCGATCACGAAGCGCACCCCGCCGAGCATCAGCGGCGGCCAGTATTCGACGCCGATGCGGATCACCAGATAGGTCGATCCCCAAATCACATACAACGCAAAAAACGCGGCGATCAGCGGCAAGGAAAAACGGCGCAAGGCAGGCATGGGCAGCTCGAAAGTCAGAGTCAGGGGATGGATTATTCTAGAAAGGCTGACGAGCAAAAATAAGTTACAAAACCTGTTTATAGGGCCGGTACACTTTTGAAAGAACGGAGATCATCGGAATAAACCGGGATTTCGAAAGTCTGGCATTTTCAGGAGTCCGGCCTTGGACAAATACGACCGCATGCTGCTCAGCGCCCTGCTGGAAAACGGCCGTGCGTCCTACGCCGATCTGGCGCGCAAGGTGAACCTCTCCGCCCCCGCCGTCGCCGAGCGCGTGGCCAAGCTTGAAGCGTCCGGGGTAATTACGGGATATGAGGCGAAAATCGATCTGTCGAAAATCGGTCTGCCAATCCAGTGCATGATCGAATTGCGCCTGCACCAGAACGGCAGCCAGAAGGTCTACGACGAACTGGTGAAAATCCCACAGTTGACCGAGTGCTTCCGAGTGACGGGCGATCCGTGCGTGATGATGAAGGCTGCGGTGGGGTCGATGACGGAGCTGGAGGCGTTGATCAATCGGGTGGCGAAGTTTGGCTTCAGCAAGACCTCGATTGTGTTGTCGAGCGCGATCGAAAAGCGCGTGCCGTTAGGCCAGATCGAAGGCAACGGCAAATCCTGAGGACGATGATGCCCCATGTGGGAGCGAGCTTGCTCGCGAAAGCGGTAGATCAGTCACATTGAAGTTGAATGACACACCGCATTCGCGAGCAAGCTCGCTCCCACAGGGGTTCTGTGTTGGGCTTGGGATCAGCGGTAGCGCTGCAGGTGTTCGCTGACTTTCGCGGCCGGGACTTTTTGCAGTTTGCACAGCAGGTCGTGCGATAGCTCGCTGACGCCGTGCTTGTGCCGCAACTCATCCGCCAAATGCGCCATCAGATTGGCCGCCATCTCGGCATCGGCCATGGCCCGGTGAGCCTGCCCCGTGTGCGGCAGGCGCGCAAACGTGGTCAGCGTACCCAACTTATGATTAGGCGCGGCCGGCATCAGCCGCCGTGCCAGCAGCAGCGAGCAGGCAAAGTTCTGCAACCGCGTGCGCTTGATCCGCCCCAGTTCAAAGTCCCAGAACTTCTGGTCGAACGAGGCGTTGTGCGCGACCAGCGGCGTGCAACCGACAAACTCATTGACCTCGTTCATCACCTGCTCGGCCGAGGGCGCGGTGCGCAACATGGCGTTGCTGATGCCGGTCAGTTGTTCGATGAACGCGGGGACTCGCACGCCGGAGTTCATCAGGCTCTGGTAACGCTCGACGATGCGGCCGTTTTCCAGCATGACCACAGCGATTTCCGTGGCGCGGCAGTTGCTGTTCGGCGACAGGCCAGTGGTTTCAAAGTCGATGACTGCAATGCGTTCCAAACCGGGTTCAACTCCGTACAAATCAATTCTTCAGTAACAGCTCAATTCTTCAACAACAGTGCGCCTTCGATCGGCACATAACGGCTGGCGGCGCGGATCAGCGAGTTGGCGGTCAGGCCGGGCACGCCATAGGCGACCGCTTGCACGCCGTGCTTGTTGATGATGCGTTCGAGCAGCATGTCGAAATCGCCGTCACCGGAAGCCAGGACGATTTCGTCGACGTGGTCGGCGGCGTCCATGATGTCGAGGGTGATGCCCACGTCCCAGTCGCCCTTGGCCGAGCCGTCGCTGCGCTGGATGTAGGGCTTGAGCTTCACGGTGAAACCGAGGTTGCGCAGGATCTGCTGGAACTGCTGCTGCTTGCTGTCGCCACGGTCGATCGCATAGGCGTAGGCCTCGACGATCTGCCCGTCCTTGCTGATGTCGGCCCACAATGCGGCGTAGTTGAAGTGACAACCATAAGCCTGACGCACGGTGTAGTAGAGGTTCTGCACGTCGGCGAACACTGCGATTTTTTTCACCGGAGTTCCTGTGGGCGCGCAAGCGCACGAAGCGGGATCAGGCGCCAGGCCCGAAAAAGGCGCTCAGTATGCCAGCCATCAGGAGGGTTCCGCGAATAATCGGCCCGGAGCCCTCAGGGGCTCCGGACGAATGGTGAATCAGACGAAGGAATCGTCGTCATCGAAGAACGATGAGTTGTCGTTGCCGTAGTCGGTGTCGGTGAAGCCGCCCTGGTCATTGCCAGAGAAGCCGTTATCGGCCACACGCGGGTCATCGCCCCAACCGTTATTGCTCTGGTCGGCGACCTGCGCCGGCTCTTCCTTGATCACTTCAACGATTTCTTCCGGCTGCTGGTTGTGATGGAACAGGCTGCTGATGCCCTGCGCCAGCATCACGCCACCGGCCACACCGGCGGCGGTTTTCAAGGCACCGCCGAGGAAGCTGCTGCCGGCCGCCGGAGCGGCTTGCTGCGCATAGTTAGGCGGCGCTGCGCCGAAGTTCTGTTGTGGCGCGGGGGCCGCGTAATTCTGTTGCGCTGCCGGTTCGCGCCAGCCGCCAGTCGAGGCTGGGGCGCTCTGGGTCGGCGCCGGACGCGGGCTGCCACCAAAAATGCTCGACAGGAAACCACCGCCGCCGCTCGGCGCCGGTGCGGCACTCTGCGCCTTGGCCGCTTGCAACTCGGCCTGCAACTGCTGGACTTGCTGAGTCAGTTGCTTGTTCTGCTCGTCGAGGCTCTTGAGCGCTGCCTCTTGCACCAGAATCGCCTGGGTCATGAAATAACCTGCCGCCGGCTGGCGGGTCAGGTGTTCCTTGATCCGCGCCTCGGCCTGGGCGTCGCGCGGGGCTGCCTCCGTTTCGGCCTGTTGCAGCCGGGAAAACAGTCCATCGATCAGGGTTTGCTCTTCGCTGTTCATGGCGACCTCGTAGATTGCCGGGGATAACATTGCCCTCGTCCACGTTGGCCGAGGTGCTCTCCTGTAATGGAGACGGTGACAAAACGTTTCAATGACCTTTACCGAATGTTTACGTTTGTGTCGCGCCAGCCATCATCGGTTAAAGTGAGCCACTGTTTTCGACCTGCGATACCGACTGATGAATGCCCTCGAAGTGCTGCGCGACTCTCTGTATTTTTTCAAACGCCATTTGGGCAGCATCGTGCGGTTGTGCCTGCCGCTGGTGATTTTCGAAGCATTCCTGCAACAAGTGGTCGATCACGCCAGCGGGCCGGATAACATCTCGGCGATCAGCATCGTCGTTGGTCTGTTGGTGTATCCGCTGTACACCGCCGCACTGATCCTCTTTCTCGATGCGCGCAGCCGTGGCGAGGCGCCGCGCAACCGCGATCTGCTGGCGATGGCCGCCACCCTTTGGCCGCGCTTCGCGTTGCTCACGGCGCTCAATACCTTGCTGATTCTGCTGGGCCTGTCGCTGTATTTCCTGCCGGGCCTGATGCTGATGGTGATGCTCGCGTTCGGCGAATACCTGCTGGTACTGCGTGGTATGGGGCCTTTGCAGGCGATGAAGGAAAGCCTGCGCCTGACCCGCGGACATTTCTGGCGGATCCTGCTGTGCATTCTCTGCGTGATGACGCCGCTGTGGTTGCTCAAAGGCGCGACACTGGCGGTGTACCCCGAGCCGCAGAATCCTGTGATCGCCATTCTGATCGACAGCGCTCACAGCTTCCTGCAACTGTTCACCAGCGTGGTGCTGTTTCGGCTGTTCATGCTGATCAGCGAATTGCCTGACAAACGCGACAGAGCCATCTGAGCGCACTGCGCTTGGGCTTCGAGACGACCGTCAGGTATGCTCGGGGCCACTTTCTGTAACGCTATAAGCCGAGCCATGACCCGTCTACTGCGCTACACCCTGTTGCTTGTCGTGCTCGCCATCATCCTGATCGGCGGGCTGCTGTTCAGCCTGACCTGGCGCCCCGACGCCCGCGAAACCTTGCCGGTCAGTTGCACCGCCACAACGCCGACGCTGGTGCCCGGGCAGGCGCTGAAAGTCATGACCTGGAACGTGCAATACCTGGCCGGCAAACGCTACGTGTTCTGGAATGATCTGGCTCAGGGCGATGATGAAGCGCCGACGCTGGAAGACATGGCCTTCAGCCTCGACGAAGTGGCGCGAGTGATCCGCGACGAGCAGCCCGATCTGGTGCTGTTGCAGGAGCTCGATGACGGCGCCAAGGCCAGTGATTATCAGGATCAGCTCAAACTGTTGCAGGAACGGGTCGCCGATCTGTATCCGTGCAGCGCCAGTGCGTTCGACTGGAAGGCCGAATTCGTCCCCGACCCGCACATTTACGGCAGCGTCGGCCGGCAACTGGCGACCCTGAGTCGCTACCGCATCGAACACGCCGAACGCCTGCAATTGCCGGTCGCTGCCGCCAACTTCATCAACCGCCAGTTCCAGCCGAAAGACGCCCTGCTCGCGACCAAACTGCCCCTGAGTGACGGCGGGCAACTGACCGTATTCAACACCCACCTTGAACGCTCCAGCCAACCGGGTGACACCGCGCTGGCACAATTGACCGCCGTAGCCAAAGTGCTCGATAAGTATGAGAGCCAAGGCCTGCCGTGGCTGATCGGCGGCGATTTCAATCTGTTGCCGCTCGGCCAGTACCGCCGCCTGCCTGCCAAACAGCGCACGCCCTACTCCGCCGACAGCGAACTGCATCTGCTGTGGGACAAGTACCCGATGATCCCGACCAACAACGAAGCCAGCGGCATCGACCGTGCGCACTGGCTGACCCACTACCCCAACGACCCCGGCCTGAATGGCCCGGATCGCACGGTCGACTATCTGTTTTACAGCCCGAAGATCAAGCGGGTCGAAGCGAGGGTGCGCCAGGACGACACGTTGCGCATCTCCGATCACCTGCCGGTGATTGYGCGCTTCCTGCTGCCGGCGGCGCCATAGGCTGGGCCGAGGATCATCGCCCCGTCGCCCGAATTGACGATATGGAATCCCATGAAAATCTTATTGGTGTGCAAGGACATTGGTGGTTACGCGCGCAAACTGGCGGACTATCTGATGATCGACAACGACGTGTGTTTCATCGATACGTCATCGATGCAGAACAGCTTTGATCAAGCGCCGAAAATCCTGCGCCGCCCACTGAGACGCTGGGCGCAGATACGCCTGTTCAACAAAGCCATCGCTGCGCATGGACGTTTCGATGTGGCACTCATCATCAACCCGGCCCAGATCGATGCAAACCAGTTGGCCGCCGGACTCAAGGTCTCCGACCACAAGATCGCCTACCTCTACGACAGCTTCAGTCGTTGGCCGATGACTCGCGAAGCCCTTACCGGTTATGACGAGGTGTTTTCCTTCGACCCGGAAAATGCCGAAAGCTACGGGCTGAAAAAACTCTACAACTTCATTTACGACGACTACATCGCGGACGGTGAGCCCGGTGAGTACTCGGCGTTTGTGGTGATGGCGGGCAAGGATCGGGTGCCGGCACTTGCCGGTCTGGCCGAGGAATTCGATCGCCTCGGGCTGACCGATTACAAGTTTCTGGTTCAGTCCAAACCGGTTCAGGGGGCGCATCCGGGCATCACCTTTTTCGAGCAAAGAATGTCGCTGGAGTCGGTAGGGGAGCTGGTCAAGCGCTCACGGATCATTCTCGACATTGCCAAGCCCGGTCAGGCGGGATTGAGTTTCCGGTTCTTCGAAGCCATGGCCTCACGGAAAAAAGTCATCACCACCAACAAGAGCGTGGTCGACTATGACTTTTACAACCCAGCGAACATTCTGGTGATCGATGAGGCCAACCCGGTGATTCCGGAACGGTTCATTACTGATCCGTATGTCGATGTGCCTGAGCACATCTACCAGAAGTACACCTTGCAGGGGTGGGTCAAAACGGTCTTTTCGCGTTCATGAAATGACATCGCAGGCAGCCCCACCACGAAACCCTGTGGGAGCTGCGCAGGCTGCGATTTTTTACTCTTCAGGTGCCGCGCGGTTTGGCCCGCGCCGTGGCTTCGGCCACCAGCGGATCATCCGGCCAATAATGCTTCGGATAGCGACCCTTCAAATCCTTTTTCACCTCGGCATAGGTGCTGCGCCAGAAGTTGGCCAGATCCTGCGTCACCTGCACCGGTCGCCTTGCTGGCGACAACAGATGCAACTTGACCACCTGCCGCCCGCCGGCAATGCGCGGGGTATCGGCGAGCCCGAACAACTCCTGCAAACGCACCGCGAGAATCGGTGGAAACTCGCTGTAGTCCAGACGAATCGACGACCCCGACGGCACGCTCAGATGATGTGGCGCCAGCTCATCGAGCTTCTGCGGCAGCGGCCATGGCAGCAAGTTACGCACAATGCTCGACAGGTCGAGGTTGGCAAAATGACTGAGCCGCGAGACCTTGCCCAGATACGGCATCAGCCAGTCTTCGAGGGTGTTCAGTAATGTCGCATCGCTGACATCCGGCCACTGACTGTCGTCCTGATGGTTCAATTCCAACTGGCGCAACAACGCCACCCGCGCCTGCCACTGACGCAATTCCGGCGTCCACGGCAACAGCTCCAGCCCCTTGCGCCGCACCAGATTGACCAGCGCCTGACTGCGCGCATTTTCATCAAGGCCGGTCAACGGTTCACGGCTGAGAATCAGCTCGCCGACCTTGCGCTGGCGCTCGGCGCGCAGCACACCTTCGCGCTCGTCCCAGTCGAGTTGATCAACGTTGCGCACCTGTTCGCCAAGCACTGAATCGAACAGCGCCGGATCGAAATCCGCCGCCAGATAAATGCGTTCTTCGCGCTGGCCCTGACGGCTGCCGAGATCGGCGATGACGATCCACGGCTCTTTCATCAGGCTGTCGGCTTCGGCGAACAGCGCCGCGCGACCGTTGGCCAGACGATATTCGGCGCCACCGGCACGCCGCTGTTGCGCGACGCGGTCCGGGTAGGCCAGCGCCAGCAAGGCGCCGAGCCAGCGCGGATGATCGGGATCGCTGACCGGCTCGCTCGCCTTGCCGCGCAGATAACCGCGATATTGCCGCGCCAGTTGCCGGGCGCGCTGCACACCACCCTGCGCACCGCGAGCAGCGCGTTCTTCGCCGGATAGCAGGACCAATCGACTGTGCAAATCCGCCCCGGCACCGCGCAAGATATCGCGCTCGCCCAGCAGCGCGGCGACATCGCAGGCCATGTTCGCCAGCCCCAGCGCCTGACCGCGCAGGAGCAAATGCCCGATGCGCGGATGCGCCGGCAACTCAGCCATGGCCCGACCGTGAGTGGTCAGCGTTTCCCCTTCCAGCGCACCGAGCCGTTGCAGCAAATCCTGCGCCTGTGCATAAGCCGCCGCTGGCGGAACATCCAGCCAGACCAGTTCACCCGGCGTGACACCCCAGCGCCCCAATTGCAGCGCCAGGCTGGCGAGATCCGCCGAAAGAATTTCCGCACTGCCATACGCGGCCAGTTGTTCGTGCTGATCCTGCGACCACAAGCGATAGCAAACGCCCGGCTCCAATCGCCCGGCGCGGCCCGCACGCTGGGTGGCGCTGGCCTTGGAAATCCGCTGAGTATCGAGGCGGGTCATGCCGCTGCCGGGGTCGAAACGCGGCACTCGCGCCAGCCCGGCATCAATGACTACGCGCACGCCGTTGATGGTCAAACTGGTTTCGGCAATATTGGTTGCCAGCACCACTTTGCGCTGGCCGGTCGGCGCCGGGTCGATGGCGGCACGCTGGGCGTTGAGGTCCAGTTCGCCGTGCAATGGGCACAGCAAAACATCACTGCGCTCATCGATGGCGTCGGCCAGTTGTTGATGGACGCGACGGATTTCCGCCTGCCCCGGCAGGAACACCAACAGGCTGCCGGTTTCGTCATGCAACGCTTCGAGCACGGTTTGCGTAACGCGCTGATCGATGTACTCGCCGGGCTGATACGGCCGGCCCCAGCGCATCATCACCGGGTACATGCGGCCTTCGCTGCGCAGGATCGGCGCGTCATCCAGCAACCCGGCCAGACGCTCGCCTTCCAGCGTGGCCGACATCAGCAAAATCTTCAGCGGCTGTTCAGCCCGGAACAGCTCGCGACCGTTCAGACTTAAGGCCAGCGCCAGATCGGCGTCGAGGCTGCGTTCGTGAAATTCGTCGAAGATCAGCAGGCCCACGCCTTCCAGCGCCGGATCATCCTGCAAACGGCGGGTGAGAATGCCTTCGGTGACCACTTCGATACGCGTATTGGGGCCGACCTTGCTATCGAGACGAATGCGATAACCGACGGTTTCCCCGACCTTCTCGCCCAACTCGCTGGCCAAACGCTCCGCTGCTGCACGCGCGGCGAGACGGCGCGGTTCAAGCATCAGAATGGTCTGCCCGGCCAGCCACGCTTCATTGAGCAAGGCCAAAGGCACGCGGGTGGTTTTACCGGCGCCCGGCGGTGCTTCGAGCACGGCTTCGTGGCGTGTCGCAAGGGCTTCACGCAGGGCGGGTAAAACATCATCGATTGGCAAAGAAATCATGCTGGCTCCCCAGGGCGTGCCCACAGTAAATTGCGAGTCGCGTTAAAGTTGTGAGCGTGCCAGGCAAGGCGCGGGACGCAGGTAAGGGTCGTTTCCTTGCCAAGTCCCGCAACGCAGCACGGCGCGCTCACAGCTTTAGCCCGTAGGGCCGAACCCCGATAGGATTCATTAGCCTTCACGCGGTGTCGATCTGGAGAAAACAACTTCAATCCTCAACGTATTTCGGTAGGGGTGAGACGAGGCCGCAATTTACTGTGGGCATGCCCTGCCAGGCCCGAGTATAACGGCGAACTGCTAGGCGTTCGTCAGGGTCTTAACTTCACACGACTACGCTTCGTTCTTAGATGAATCAGGAGATTTCCCCATGCGCTTACCTTTTCGCCTGATCGGCGGTGTACTGGTCGCCACCCTGCTCACGCAAATCACCGCGTGCGGTTCGATTTTCTACCCGGACCGGCGCGGGCAGATCGACGGCAAGATCGACCCGGCGATTGCCGTGCTCGACGCCGTGGGCCTGCTGTTCTACATCATCCCCGGCCTGATCGCGTTTGCCGTCGACTTCGCCACCGGTGCGATCTATTTCGAACCGGGCCACACTGCACAGATCGACCCGGCCAAACTCAAGCAAGCCATCGGCCCGGACGGTCAGGTCGATAATCACAAGTTGCAGGCTATTCTCGAAAGCGAGTTGGGCCGAGATTTCCCACTGGATGATCCGCGCCTGATTCAACACAAGGGCAGCACTCAACAACTGGCGATGTTCGGCCTGCAACCCGCCGCTTAAAAAGGACGTTCAATGACATCCAGCCCCGAACACGCCCGCCTGCTCAGGCTGGCGACCCGCGCCTCGGTAGCGGTGGCGTGCACGCTGATCATCGCCAAAGCCATCGCCTGGTGGCTCAGCGGCTCGGTGAGCATGCTCGCCGGCCTTACCGACTCGGCGCTGGATGGCATCGCTTCGCTGCTCAATCTGCTGGCCGTGCATTACGCGCTGCGCCCGGCCGATGACGATCATCGTTATGGTCACGGCAAGGCGGAGTCGCTGGCAGGGATGGCGCAGGCGCTGTTCATTGGCGGCAGCGCGGTATTGATCGCGTTTCAAGCCTATGAACGCATCCAGCATCCGGAACCGCTCGGCGCACCGTGGATCAGCATTGGCGTGATCATTTTCTCATTGCTGCTGACGGTGGCCTTGCTGGTGCTGCAGCATCGAGTGATCAAGCAGACCGGTTCCAACGCCGTGCGTGCCGACTCACTGCATTACCGATCCGACCTGTTACTCAACGGCAGTATTCTGGTGGCGCTGGTGTTGGCCGGGTTCGGCTGGCATCAACTGGATGCCTGGTTCGGCCTCGGCATTGCCGCCTATATCCTGTGGAGTGCGATCCAGATCGCCCGGGAAAGTTTTTCGGTGCTAATGGATGAAGAACTGCCAACCGACGTCAGTCAGCACATGCTCGAACTGGCCTGCAGCGTGCCGGGGGTGTTGGGCGCGCATGACTTGCGCACGCGGATCTCCGGCAACCACTGGTTCGTGCAGTTGCACCTGGAATTGCCGGGGGAATTGACCCTGTCAGTGGCCCACGGCATCAGCGATCAAGCCGCCGATGCGATTCACAAGGCCTACCCGCGAGCCGAAGTGCTGGTGCACGCCGACCCGCAGGAAGTGGTCAAGTCAGAACGGGCGCAAACCCGGCTTCAGTAACTGACCTGATAACCGCGACTGCTCAGGCAATTCCCTTGAGCCTGGCGGTAGGCCTGCACCACTTCGGGTGCCGGTTGATACGTCGCGGTGCGCGGGTCGAAACCGCTTTGCTGCACGGCGTACTGATAGCACTGGTATCCATCCTGCTGCACCTGCTCCGGCGACTGGCCGTTGGCCGGATAGGCTTCGACGTCATAGCCTTGGGATTGCGGCTGCGGTTGCGGCTGAACCGGCGGCTCGACGACTACATAATCCTGGGTCGCCTCCTGATACGCGTAGTAGGCACCGGCGGCGAGGAACAATAGCGAACCGCCGATCCACACTTCACGGGCGTAATCGGGCAAATACTGAATGCGAATCCCGCGTGGCGGCTGCACAACGATGTAGCGCGGGCCTTGCGGGCGATACCAGTAGCCTGCGGAGTAGAAGTAATCCTGACCGCGATACGGCACGCGGTAGTCACGATCCGGGAAACGGTCGATCACATGCCCCGGTCGATATTGCGGACCAGGCCCCCAGCCATTGCCATGACCATCCGGACGGCCCGGCCAGCGATTGTCATTGGGTCGGTTACCGGTCTGCCATTGCTGATTGTGATAACCGTTTTGCGGGCGCTCGTCGCGGTAGTAACCCTGTCGCGGTTCCTGGGTCTGGCGCACGGTATCGGGCCGTGGCTGGATCGGCAGGCTGTTGGCCGGCAGTTGTGGCGGTGGTGGCGGCTGGCGCACCGGGTTGGGGTTGTACGCCGGACGGTTCTGGTCGTGGTTTTGCCACTGGCCATTGTTGTTGTGCTGCTGGCCGTTGTGCTCGAACTGGCGACTGTTGTCGCCACGAATGATCTCGTTGTTCTGCGGGCGCGGCTGATTCTGCTGTGGCTGATTATTCTGCGGACGCGGCTGATTGTTGCCGCCATGGCCCTGATTATTGCCCTGATGGTCCTGGCCATGGCCACCGCCCTCCGGCCCGCGATTCTGCGGTTCATCGGCAAGCGCTTGCGCACTGACACTCACACACAGCAAACCAACACCGGCAAGACGCCAGATGCGCGAATTCATGCTTTTTCTCACTGCGGGGCCTGTAAATGTAAGAGGGCTTGTCACTAAGACCGGGAATACACACACCGGGTTCTGCAACAGGTTATCAGTCACGCAACTTATTTACTGAGCGTCCGGCATGAAATCGCAGGCAAGAAAAAAGGGAGACCCGTCGGCCTCCCTTTAGAGAACTTCGTCCTGGCTCGACGCTTTTGACGTCGGCTCACCTCACGCCGTCTTCTGGACAGTGTGCAGCTCGGGGGCCGGCACAACCCCGGTGGGGGTGGCGGCCGCGGCGGGCCTGATAGGGCGGGCCGCTGTGGACTGTGTTACCGAGCAGTGATTCTGGTGATAAGAATAGGCCTGAGACGGCGACAGAGGATTGCGAAGATTGCTGAAATAAACACCACTTGCGCAATTTTTAACCCTGGATAGATAATCTGCCGCAATAGTTACAACCAAGGACAGATTGATGAGCAAACTCGACCGTTACGACCTGAGTATTTTGGCGGAATTGCAGCGCGACGCCCGCATCTCCAACCAGGAGCTGGCCGAGCGCATCGGTCTGTCGCCCTCCCCGTGCTCGCGCCGGGTCAAGCAACTGGAAGACGACGGCTACATCTCACGCCAGGTCGCATTGCTCGATCGCAAGATGCTCGGGCTGAGCCTGACCGCGTATGTGCTGATCGGCATGGACCGGCATACGCCGGAGCGTTTCGAGAATTTCGAAGCGGCGATTCGCACGTTGCCGCAGGTGCTGGAGTGCAGCCTGGTGACGGGGGTGGATGCTGACTATCAGTTGAAAGTGGTAGTGCCGGATATGGATCACTATCAGAAGCTATTGCTGGGACACCTGACCCGGATTGAAGGCGTGACCAGTGTGCGCTCGAGTTTTGTGCTGAATCAGGTTTTGAACAGCACGGAACTGCCGCTGACTCATTTGCGTAGCTGATCAAAGGCCCCCTCATCGGAACGCCGCCCGCCCAGCCCTCTCCCCCAGGAGAGGGAGCCGACCGAGGTGTCTGCTGTCATACATCGACCTGAAAAATTGAGTCGATTATGGATTCACAACAGAACGTTCAGGTCGGCGTATTTTGCGAGCATCCCCGGTCAGTCCCCTCTCCCTCTGGGAGAGGGTTAGGGTGAGGGCAAAGGTTTCGGATCAGACCCAGATCAATGCCACCCCGCACACCTTGGCGTATACTCGCCGCGCCCTTTTAGCCGCGCCCATGCCGGAGAACCCCAATGGATCCAGCAGTATTCGAAGAGTGGATGATGACCGGTCTGGTCAGCATCCTGATCATTTTCATGGGTTTCATCGTCTGGGATCTGGCGAAGAAGTCCAAAGCCGGGCGCTTTGGCTCGTTCATTCTGTTCTTCGTACTGGGCCTGGGCGTGGCCGCGTTCATCATCAAGAGTGTGGTGATCGGCCTGATCGAGTCCGGCGCTTTATAAGCGCGCCGGCACTTCCTTCCACTGGCCCTGATCGAGCCCGTCGATCGTCCAGTCACCAATCTTCACCCGCACCAACCGCAATGTCGGCAGGCCTACCGCCGCCGTCATGCGCCGTACCTGACGGTTGCGCCCTTCGCGAATCACCAGTTCCAGCCATGACGTCGGTATGGTGGCGCGAAAACGCACCGGCGGATTGCGCGGCCACAATTCAGGCTCATCCAGTTGCCGCGCTTCGGCGGGCAAGGTCATGCCGTCATTCAGTTCAACGCCATCGCGCAAGCGCTGCAATTGCTCAGCCGTCGGCACACCTTCGACCTGCACCCAATAGGTCTTCGCCAGTTTGTGTTTCGGATCGGCGATACGCGCCTGCAACTGCCCGTCGTTGGTCAGCAGCAACAATCCTTCGCTGTCGCGATCCAGGCGTCCGGCCGGATAAATGCCGGGCACATCGATGAAATCCTTGAGCGTCGCCCGCCCTTCACCGTCGCTGAATTGCGTCAGCACATCGAACGGTTTGTTGAACAGGATCAGTTTCGGCTCGGCCGGCGGTGCCTTGGCAACACGGCGTGGCGCGGACGACTGAGGCTTCGCGCCGGGGCGGCGGGAAGGTGGACGCGGGGGACGAGACATAAGAGAACAGACATTTAGCGATCAGGGCTGACAATGCTAGTGCCCCGACCGCCAAATGACCACGACTAAGCGTTAACGGAACGGCGGCTCGTCGAAGCTGCGCAGTTTGCGCGAGTGCAGCGAGTTGAGTTCAGTGCGCAGCAGGTCCACCGCTTCAATGCCGATCTTCAAGTGCTGGCTGACCGCGCGTTCATAGAAGGCATTGGCCGAACCCGGCAGTTTGATTTCACTGTGCAGCGGTTTATCTGAAACGCAGAGCAACGTGCCGTACGGCACCCGCAAGCGATAACCCTGCGCTGCAATCGTGCCGCTTTCCATGTCCACGGCCACGGCGCGGGACAGGTTGATCAACGGTCGTTCCTGCGCCCAGCGCAATTCCCAGTTACGGTCGTCGTAGGTCAGCACGGTGCCGGTGCGCAGGCGTTTCTTCAGGTCATCGCCCTTCTCGCCGGTGACGTTGGCCGCTGCTTGCTGCAGGGCCATTTGCACTTCCGCCAGGGCCGGGATCGGGATGTTCGGCGGCACCACACGGTCGAGAATGCCGTCGCGGCGCATGTAAGCGTGGGCCAGCACGTAGTCGCCGATGGTCTGCGACTGACGCAGACCGCCGCAGTGGCCGATCATCAGCCAGCAATGCGGACGCAGCACCGCCAAGTGGTCGGTGATGTTCTTGGCGTTGGACGGGCCGACGCCGATGTTGACCAGCGTCACGCCGTGGCCATCGCTGGCGATCAGGTGATAAGCCGGCATCTGGTATCGGTGCCAGACCACACCGGCCGCAATCGCCGATGCTTCGCCGTGATCCATGCCCTTCTCGATGATCACGTTGCCCGGCAAGACCATGCGCACGAATCGCGGGTCGCGGCGCAACTGTTCCAGACCATGGACGATGAACTGGTCGACATAGCGGTGATAGTTGGTCAGCAGAATCCACGGCTGCACATGCCGCCAGTCGCTGCCGGTGTAGTGCACCAGACGGCGCAGGGAGAAATCCACGCGCGCGGCGTCAAACAAGGCCAGCGGCAGCGGATCGGTGTTTTCCCAGTCGTAGAGACCGTCGGCGATGCCATCGGTGGCGGCGGACAGGTCGGTACTCGGGAACACCCGCGCCAGCACGGCAGCAGTGACGCCGGAACCGGCGAGTTCATCGCCCTGCTCGACCACATACGGATACGGAATGTTTTGCTGGCTGACGCCGACTTCCACGGTCACGGTGAAGTCGTGCATCAACGGCACCAACTGTTCGAGCAGGTATTTGCGGAACGCCGCCGGGTGGGTGACGGTGACGCTGTAGGTGCCCGGCAGTTGCACCTTGGCATAAGCGCGGGTGGTCTGCGGCACTTCGCCCTGGCAGTGATAGGTCAGACGCAGTTCGGGATAACGAAACAGAGCACGCTGCGCAGCGTCGGGTTCGACGCGATCCTTGAGGTAACGCTTGAGCGCCGAGTTCAGCGCAGTGGTGGCCCGCTCATGCAGCTCGGCCAGACGGTCCACGGCTTGTTCGGCGGTTTGAACGACAATAAACGCTTCGGTCACGATCAGCTTCCTGTGTTCTGACTTGCAGAGCTTCATCTTGCCTGCATCGTGGCGTCACGGGAACAGTGGCGTTGTGGGTGTACCCAAATCTTCCCATCTAGGGAGATCCCGTGGGAGCGAGCTTGCTCGCGAATACGGATTGTCATTCAACATAGCTGTCGACTGATGTACCGCTTTCGCGAGCAAGCTCGCTCCCACAGGGTTTTGTGCCGCTTGGGAAATTGAGCTCAGAAACCTTGTGGAGTTGAGCGGGCGACGATGGCTTCGACGTCCAGTCCGCGAGGTAATGCACCGTAAACCCGGCCGCCACCGCTCAGGCGGCTGGCGATGAAGGCATCGCTGACCGTTGAATTTCCGGCCTCCAACAGAAGCTTGGCCTGTAAACCGAGCGCGATGTCTTCGGTCAGTTGCCGCGCGCGATACTGAATATCACTGGTGTCCTTGAACTGCGCCTGCAACTGCTGAATATGCGCCGCCAGACGCTTGTCGCCATGCCCGTCACCGAGTTCGCTGAACAACACATCCAGTACCCCCGGCTCTTTCGACAACGCGCGCAGCACGTCGAGGCATTGCACATTCCCCGAGCCTTCCCACGTAGAGTTCACCGGTGCCTCACGGTACAGACGCGGCAGGATACTGTCCTCGACATACCCGGCGCCGCCCATGCACTCGGCCGCTTCGTTGATCATCCCCGGCGCACGTTTGCAGATCCAATACTTGCCCACCGCCGTCACCAGTCGCGCGAATTGCGCTTCGTGGCGATCATCCAGATGATCCAGCGCCTTGCCCATGCGCAAACTCAGGGCCAGCGCGGCTTCGCTTTCCAGGGCCAGATCAGCCAGAACGTTTTGCATCAACGGCTGTTCGCTGAGCAGCTTGCCGCCAACCTTGCGGTGCGCGCAGTGATGGCTGGCCTGGGTCAGCGCCTGGCGCATCAAAGCGCTGGAACCGACCATGCAATCGAACCGAGTCATGGCGACCATCTCGATAATAGTCGGCACGCCGCGCCCTTCCTCACCGACCATCCACGCCAGCGCGCCACGGAACTCCACTTCGCTGGAGGCGTTGGACTGGTTGCCGAGTTTGTTTTTCAGGCGCTGGATGTAGAACTGATTGCGCGTGTCGTCCGGGCGATGACGCGGCAACAGGAAGCAGCTCAAACCCTTGTCGGTCTGCGCCAGCGTGAGGAAGGCATCGCACATCGGCGCCGAGCAGAACCACTTGTGCCCGACCAGTTCATAGGCCTGACCCGGGCCACTGGCGCCGACCGGGTAAGCCTTGGTGGTATTGGCGCGCACGTCGGTGCCGCCCTGTTTCTCGGTCATGGCCATGCCGATGGTCACGCCGGCCTTGTGCGCCATGCCGACGTTGCGCAGGTCGTATTCGGTGGCGAGGACTTTCGGTAGCCATTGCTCGGCCAGATTCGGCTGCAAACGCAGGGCCGGCACGCTGGCGAAAGTCATGGTCAACGGGCAACCGCTGCCGGCTTCTGCCTGGCTGTGCAGATAGGTCATCGAGGCGCGCGCGACATGCGCGCCGTCCTGTGGATGGGTCCATGGCAGCGACGTCAGGCCATGCTCGATCGCCGTGCGCATCAGTTCGTGATAGGCCGGATGAAATTCCACCAGATCGATGCGATGACCGTAGGGGTCATGGCTGGCGAACGTTGGTTTATTCTGGTTGGCGAGGAACCCGGCTTCCATCAACGGCCCACCAGCGAGTGCACCGTAGGCATCGATCCGCGACTCCGCCCACCCGGCACCAAAGCGCCGCGACCACTCCTGCAACGGCAGGTCGATGCGGTACAGGTTAGTGCCGTCCAGCGACGGTGGCTGGTTGGTGACTTCGTGGGTTTCGGCGAACTGATGCAGGTTCATGACGGGCTCCTTCGGGCAACCAAGGAACCCAGTTAAGCACCGCTCGGCAACCGGTCAAAGTGTCATATCCGCCGAATTCGCGGCGCTTTTACCCTACTAGCAGCACAGCACCCGCCGCTCCAGTGCAGATTGCAGATCTTCGAATTTTACGGGTTTGTTCAAGTAATCGACCGGCGCCCCCGTTGCGCAAAGCTCTCGGTCGGCAGTTAGCGCCAGCATGAATACCGGCAAGTTCGCGCAGCCCGGCAACGCATGAATCTGGCAGCACAATGACGCGCCGTCGTAAGCCGGCAACTGGCAATCGATCAGCACTGCGTCGAAAGTCTCTCGTTGCAAGCAATCCAATGCCGCCGCGCCGTTGTCGGCGGTACGCACGCGAAAGCCGAGCTTGAGCAACATGCCGCGCATCACCAGTTGGTTGACACTGTTGTCATCCACCAGCAACACCGTGCAGTCCTGCGGTGCACGCACACAATCGTGCGAAGGCGCGACGATCGGCGCAGCTTCAACCGCCGGCAGTTCAAACTCAACGTCCAGTTGAAAACGGCTGCCACGTCCGGGTTCGGAGCGATGAGTAAGCTTGCCGCCGAGCAGCTCGACCAACTGTCGGCAGATCGCCAGCCCCACGCCCAGTCCGCCGTATTCGCGGGTCATCGAACCGTCGAGCTGGAAGAAGCGCTGGTACATCGTCGCCTCGCCCAGATCGGTAAAACCGATGCCGGTGTCGATCACCGCAAACGACAACGCCAGGCGATTGTCCGTCGACGGTTTGCCGGTCACCCGCAGCGCCAGCCCGCCGACGCGGGTGAACTTGATCGCGTTGTCCAGCAGGCATTCCAGGCATTGCGCGAGTTTGGCGCTGTCGCCGTGCAGACGATCCGGCAGGGTCGGCAGCACCTCGACCTTGAAGTCCAGCGACTTGCTCGCCGCGTTGCTGTCGAACTGCACGCGCAGCGCTTCGACCACCGCGCGCAGGCTGAAACTGCCCGGCACAGCCTTGAGCTTGCCGGCCTGCAATTCCGTGAGGGTGAGGATGCCGTTGACCATGCGCATCATGTCTCGCGCGGAACCGGCGGCGGTCTGCTGGTATTGCTCAAGCTCCGGATCCAGCTCGACGGTCTGCATCAGCTCCAGCGAACCGATCACGCCGTTCATCGGTGTGCGCAATTCGTGGGTCAGGGTTGCGAGGAATTCGTCCTTGAGTTTGTTGCTGTGGGCCAGTTGCTGGTTGAGCACTTCGAGTTTCTGCCCGGCGTCATACAAGGTCTGCGCTTGTTGCTCGCGCATCGCGTTGATCCGGTCGGCCAATGCCAGCGACAGCAGCGCCACCTCGATCGCCGAGCCGATCTGGCTGGCATACATGGTCAGGAACACGTTCGGCAGCAAGCCGAGCACCATCAGCGTGTTGACGATGCCGCCGAGCAGGAACGCCGACCAGGCGATGATGAAATAGCGCGCCACCCGCAAGCCGCGCCACCAGGCCAGAATCCCGGCGGCGAAAATCACCACAGTGAAGGTCAGCGCCAGTATCGTCGCCAGGCGCAGCGACAACGCGTAACTGGTCATCAGCGACAAACCAACCACCAGCGCACCGAACGCGATCAGTGCAATCAGCAGGCGATCAAGCCAACGACTATGGTTTTTGGTCTGCAGGAAACTGCGGGCGAACTGACTGCCGAACAGCCCCGCACAGCCGATGAAAAATGGCGTGGCCGCGTTGGCCCACCACGGATTGTCCGGCCAGAAATACTCCACCGCCGCGCCGTTCACCGACAACTGATAAAGGCCGAACGAGGCGATATAGAAGATGTAATAGAGGTAACTGGTGTCGCGCACACTCAGATAGATGAACAGGTTGTAGACCAGCATCCCCAGCAGCACGCCATAAATGATCCCCAGCACATACAGGCGCACCGGCTGATCTTCGAGGTACGCGGTGCTCGACCACAACGTCACCGGTGCCTGAATCGAGCCTTCACTGGCCAGTCGCAGGTACACGGTTTGTTGTTGACCCGGTGCGAAAGCGAGGTCGAACAAATAGTTGTTCTGGCGGATCTCGCGGCTGGCGAACGGCCAGGCGTCGCCGGTTTGCCGGACGAGGCGGTAGTCGCCATTGGCGTCGGCCGTATAGAGGTCGAGATGGTCAAGCGGTGGATAAGCCAGTTCCAGCAGCCAGGTGCGCTGGGCGGCGGGATTGCTCGGACGGTACTGCAGGTCAATTTTCAGCCAGAACGCCGAGCGCGAGTAACCGGCATTAAGCGTGGCCTTATCGTGAACTTTGAAATTGCCGGCGGCAGCTTGCGCACGAACATCGGCAATGCTCGCCTGACCGCTCGGGTCTTCGAACACTTGCAGCGACCGGCCCAGAGGGAGGCTCTGGGTAAATTCGTCGAATTCGACGGCGCTCGCCATGAGTGGCAAGCAGAACAACAACATCAGCAAATAGCGCATTGAAGCCCCAGCGTGGCTCGTCCGGTTGTGTCAGGAAGCCCCCCCATTCCCTTTGAGTAGACGTAAAACCGGTATTACCTGTTATTGGTTTGGATCCAGACTAGCATAGCCGTTGATGGCCATTGAGCACCATTGAAATTTTTCCTACAAAGGCTCTAGAACGGGCGTTCCAGAGCAAAGCAGCGAGCTAGAGCTGTTGAGATGGTCAGCTTGTGACAGAGCGGTCGGATTCTCCTGCCAGGTTAGCGGCCCGGGACAACGGCACTGAACCCGAAAATCAGCTTTGGTGGTAAGCTCGCGCACCATGAATATCTACAGCTCCCGCCCCGTTGTCCTCTGTCTCTCCGGCCACGACCCAAGTGGTGGCGCCGGCTTGCAGGCAGATATCGAAGCCCTGCTCGCGCAGGGTTGCCATGCGGCTCCGGCCGTCACCGCCCTGACCGTGCAAGACACCGTCAACGTCACTGACTTCCGCGTCCTCGACCGTGAGTGGGTGTTGGCTCAAGCCAATGCCGTACTCAACGACTCCGAAGTCGCGGCAGTCAAACTGGGCATGCTCGGTTCGCTGGAAATGGTCGACACCGTTGTCGAACTGCTTTCCGCGCACCCGCACTTGCCGGTGGTCTGCGACCCGGTGCTGCGCGCCGGCGGCGGCGGACGTCTGGGCAAGGACGAGGTGGGTTACGCGATGCGTGAGCGTCTGCTGCCGCTGTCGATCATTGCCACCCCTAACCTTCCTGAAGCGCGAATCCTCGCCGAACTGCCCGAAGGCACTGCGGACGAGTGCGCTGAAAAACTCCTGCCGTTCGTCAAAAACCTGCTGATCACCGGCGGCCATGGCGACGAAACTGAAATCCACAACCGCGTGTATAGCCGCGACGGTCTGCGTGAAACCTTTATCTGTCAGCGTCTGCCCGGCAGCTATCACGGCTCCGGCTGCACCTTGGCCAGCGCACTCGCCGGCCGACTGGCCCAAGGCGAACACCTGGCCAGCGCCGTACGCAGTGCACTGGATTACACCTGGCGCACCCTGCGCGATGCCGAACAACTGGGCAAAGGCCAGTTCGTCCCGCGTCGCCTGCCGCTGGATTTCTGCTCGTAACGTCGTGAGGTCTGCCTGATGAAACTACGTGGCCTGTATGCCATTACCGACAGCCAGTTGCTGGCCGGCAAGTTTCTGTCTTACGTGGAGGCGGCGCTGGAAGGCGGCGTCACCCTGCTGCAATACCGCGACAAGAGCAACGATGAGGCCCGCCGTCTGCGCGAGGCCGAAGCGCTGCGCGATCTGTGCGAGCGCTACAAGACGCAGCTGATCATCAACGATGACGCTGAGCTGGCGGCGCGCCTCAACGTTGGCGTGCACCTCGGCCAGACCGACGGCCCGCTGTCGCCGACCCGCGCCCTGCTCGGCTCGAAAGCGATCATCGGCTCGACCTGCCACGCGCAAATCGCGCTGGCCGAACAAGCGGCCAAAGAAGGTGCGAGTTATGTCGCCTTCGGTCGCTTCTTCAACTCCAACACCAAGCCCGGCGCGCCGACCTGCAGCCTCGATCTGCTCGACGAAGCCAAGTGCACACTGCACCTGCCAATCTGCGCGATTGGCGGCATCACCCTCGACAACGCCGCGCCGCTGGTGGCCCATGGGGTCGACCTGCTCGCCGTGGTCCACGGTCTGTTTGGTGCCGAGAGCACCGCCGAAGTGACCCGCCGCGCCCGCGCGTTCAATGAATTACTGAAAGTCTGATTTGAGAGCCCGATCATGTCTCGTTCCGAAACCCTGTTTGCCAATGCCCAGAAACACATTCCCGGAGGCGTGAATTCGCCGGTTCGCGCGTTCAAAAGCGTGGGCGGCACACCGCTGTTCTTCAAGCACGCTGAAGGTGCTTACGTTACCGACGAAGACGACAAGCGTTATGTCGATTACGTTGGTTCGTGGGGTCCGATGATCCTCGGCCACAGCCACCCGGACGTGCTGGACGCAGTGCGCAATCAGCTGCAACACGGCTTGTCGTACGGTGCGCCGACCGCGATGGAAACCGAGATGGCCGATCTGGTCTGCTCGCTGGTGCCATCGATGGACATGGTGCGCATGGTCAGCTCCGGCACCGAAGCGACCATGAGCGCGATCCGTCTGGCCCGTGGTTACACCGGCCGTGACAGCATCATCAAGTTCGAGGGCTGCTATCACGGCCACTCCGACAGCCTGCTGGTCAAGGCCGGTTCCGGCGCACTGACCCAGGGCGTACCGAGCTCCGCCGGTGTGCCGGCGGCTTTCGCCAAACACACCCTGACCCTGCCGTTCAACGACATCGACGCGGTTGAGAAGATGCTCACTGAAGTCGGCCAGGAAGTGGCCTGCATCATCGTTGAGCCAGTGGCCGGCAACATGAACTGCGTACCACCAGCACCAGGCTTCCTCGAAGGCCTGCGCACGCTGTGCGACAAGCATGGCGTGGTGCTGATTTTCGACGAAGTGATGACCGGTTTCCGCGTTGCCCTCGGCGGTGCTCAGGCGTATTACGGGGTCAATCCAGACCTGACTACCTTCGGCAAGATCATCGGTGGCGGCATGCCGGTCGGCTGCTTCGGCGGCAAGCGTGAAATCATGCAGCGTATTGCGCCGCTGGGCCCGGTGTATCAGGCCGGCACGCTGTCGGGTAATCCGTTGGCCATGGCCGCCGGCTTGACCACGCTGCGTTTGATCAGCCGTCCGGGTTTCCACGCCGAGCTGACCGACTACACCACGCGCCTGCTCGATGGCCTGCAACAACGCGCCGATGCTGCTGGCATTCCGTTCGTGACCACGCAGGCTGGCGGCATGTTCGGTCTGTACTTCAGCGGCGCCGACGACATCGTCACCTTTGAAGATGTGATGGCCAGCGACGCTGCCCTGTTCGGTCGCTTCTTCCACCTGATGCTGGAAGGTGGCGTGTACCTGGCGCCGAGCGCCTTCGAAGCCGGGTTTACCTCGATCGCCCACGGCGAAGCCGAGTTGAAACTGACACTGGACGCTGCCGAGCGCGCCTTCGCCGCACTGAAATAACTGCCGTACCGCTGACGTTGGCTATCGCCAGCGTCAGCATTCACCTACATCGACGCTGTTTTTCCGATGCTCCTGCTAAAAATCTCCCCTAAAGTGGGCGATATATTCCCCGCGCAGCAGAAAAACGAGTAAAGACTTTGTAAGGTTGGCCCTGCTTATTTCATAATGCGCGCTTATTGGATCCCTCGATGGGTCCGCGTGCCCTTCAGAGGTAAGTCGATTCCCATGAACCGCACCGGCCGCACCCTTGCCTTGGGCTGCCTGTTGCTCCTTCAGCCCCTGCTCGCGCATGCACAAGCAGGCGGCAACTCGTTGTTGATCCCGGCGATGGGTCGTTGCACCCTCAATACTCAGCCGCAAGACGTCACGCAGGCACTGGCCGCCTGCCAGAAAGCGGCGGACGAAGGGGATGCGCAAGCGCAATACGAGTTGGGTGAGTTCTACTACGACGGCAAGAATGCGCCGCGCGACCTCAATCAAGCCTTGAGCTATTTCGAAAAAGCCTCGCTGCAAGGCCACGCTCAGGCTCAGTTCAAGCTCGGCACCATGTTCTTCCACGGTGAAGGCGTGCAGGCCAACAATATTCAGGCGTACATCGTGCTGAAGATGGCCGCGGTCAACGGCGCTGAAGACGCGCTGGACACGGCCGACGAAGTCTCCGAAAAAATGTCTCGCGAAGACCTCGAAACCGCGACCCAGGTGCTCGGGCAAATTTTCCGTAAATACCTGATGGAACTGCAGAGCGCCGATGGGCGTACGCCGTTCTCGCCTCTTCCCTGATTTTTGCGCCGACCTTTCCGGCCCCTTCGCGAGCAAGCTCGCTCCCACAGTAGATCTCCAGTGTTCAGAAGATCCCCTGTGGGAGCGACGGTGCGACGATTCGACTTGCTCGCGAATGAGGGCGACGCGGTCTTGTGTTTTACTTCTCAGGCATCGGCATCGGAAACGGCATCACATTGCCGACCGCGCCGCGGGCTTCGCTGATTTTCGGGGTGCCCAGACGTTCCACTTCATCGATGCGCACAATCGAATGCATCGGCACAAAGCTGCGCACCACGCCTTCGAACTGCGCCTTGAGCTTTTCTTCGCTCGGATCGACGACCACTTGCGTGCGCTCGCCAAAGACGAACTCTTCCACTTCCAGAAAGCCCCACAGATCACTTTGATAGATCTGCTTGGCGTACATTTCGAACACCTGGCCCTGGTTGAGGAAAATCACCTTATAGATTGGAGCTTCGCGTTTGGTCATGGCGGGGGGATAACATCGGGGATAAAAATGAGGGCGCAAACTATAGCATAGCCACCGGACGCGCAGCGGTAGGAACCTGAAGGCTTGTTCCCTATAATGCGCGGTTCTTTGAATCACGTGATGACCCTAATCCATGGCCAAGAAGCTTTACATCGAAACCCACGGTTGCCAGATGAACGAGTACGACAGCTCGCGCATGGTCGATCTGCTGGGTGAACATCAGGCCCTGGAAGTCACCGCGCGTGCCGAAGATGCCGACGTAATTCTGCTCAACACCTGCTCGATCCGCGAGCGCGCCCAGGATCGCGTGTATTCGCAGCTCGGCCGCTGGCGCGAACTGAAACTGGCCAACCCGGAAATGGTGATCGCTGTCGGCGGTTGCGTGGCCAGTCAGGAAGGCGCGGCGATTCGTGATCGCGCGCCGTACGTCGACGTGGTCTTCGGCCCGCAGACCCTGCACCGCCTGCCAGAAATGATCGACGCCGCGCGCATCACCAAAATGCCGCAAGTCGACGTGTCGTTCCCGGAAATCGAAAAATTCGACCACCTGCCCGAGCCGCGTATCGACGGTCCGAGCGCCTATGTGTCAGTAATGGAAGGCTGCAGCAAGTACTGCACGTTCTGCGTGGTGCCTTACACCCGAGGTGAAGAAGTCAGCCGGCCGTTCGATGACGTGGTCGCCGAAGTCATTCACCTCGCCGAAAACGGCGTGCGTGAAGTGACGCTGCTGGGGCAGAACGTCAACGGCTATCGCGGTACGACCCATGACGGTCGTCTGGCTGATCTCGCCGAGCTGATCCGCGTCGTCGCCGCCATCGACGGCATCGACCGCATTCGCTACACCACTTCGCACCCGCTGGAATTCTCCGACAGCCTGATCCAGGCCCACGCCGACGTCCCGGAACTGGTCAAGCATCTGCATTTGCCGGTGCAGTCGGGTTCCGACCGGATTCTCGCGGCGATGAAGCGCAACCACACGGCGCTGGAGTACAAATCCAAGCTGCGCAAACTGCGTGCGGCGGTGCCGGGCATCTGCATCAGTTCGGACTTCATCGTCGGCTTCCCCGGCGAGACCGAGAAAGACTTCGAACAGACGATGAAGCTGATTGCCGATGTCGGTTTCGACTTCTCCTACTCGTTCGTTTACAGCCAGCGCCCAGGTACCCCGGCGGCCGATCTGGCCGACGAGACCCCGGAAGAGTTGAAAAAGGAACGCCTGAACGCCCTGCAACATCGCCTGAATCAGCAAGGCTTTGAGATCAGCCGACAAATGGTCGGCTCGATCCAGCGCATTCTGGTCACCGACTATTCGAAGAAAGACCCGGGCGAGCTGCAAGGGCGCACCGAGAATAATCGAATAGTCAACTTCCGCTGCGACAATCCGACCCTGATCGGCCAGTTCGCCGATGTGCGCATCGACGCGGCGCAACCGCACTCGCTGCGCGGCTCGCTGGTCCAGTAACACTGCATTTCCCTGTGGGAGCGAGCCTGCTCGCGAAGGCTGCGACACATTAAACATTCATGAGTCTGACAGACCGCCTTCGCGAGCAGGCTCGCTCCCACATGAACCGTGGTGATTTAAGAGCTTTCGCACCCAGGCCTCTGGCGTTATCCTTGATTTCATCTTAATTGCCCCAGGGCGGCTAAATACGACCTTGAACGCACCCATAGAACCACATCGTTTTATCCTCGAGCCTTTTGAGGCTCGCCGCTTCGCCAATCTGTGCGGGCAATTCGACGAGCATTTGCGCTTGATCGAACAGCGCCTGACCATCGAGATCCGCAACCGCGGAAACCAGTTCGAGTTGATCGGCGACCCCAAGCACACCACGTCTGCGGAAAACCTGCTGCGCCGCCTGTACCGGGAAACCAAAGGTACCGAGCTGTCGCCGGACCTCGTGCACCTGTTCCTCCAGGAATCTGCCGTGGTCGAGCTGGACAATCACGCCCCCGCCGAAGCGTCCGTTGCCCTGCGCACCAAGAAAGGCATGATTCGCCCACGCGGCTTGAATCAGTTGCGCTACGTGAAGGAAATCCTCGGTAACGACATCAACTTCGGCATTGGCCCGGCCGGTACCGGCAAGACCTATCTGGCCGTGGCCTGCGCTGTCGATGCCCTGGAGCGCGAGCAGATCCGTCGCATCCTGCTGGTGCGTCCGGCGGTTGAAGCGGGTGAAAAACTCGGCTTCCTGCCCGGCGACCTGTCGCAGAAGATCGACCCGTACCTGCGCCCGCTCTACGACGCGCTCTACGAGATGCTCGGCTTTGAATACGTGGCCAAGCTGATCGAGCGCCAGGTGATTGAAGTTGCGCCGCTGGCCTATATGCGCGGTCGCACGCTGAATAACAGCTTCATCATTCTCGACGAAAGCCAGAACACCACCGTCGAACAGATGAAGATGTTCCTGACCCGAATCGGCTTTGGCTCCACCGCAGTCATCACCGGTGATATCACCCAGGTCGACCTGCCGCGTGGCACCAAGTCCGGCCTGCATCATGTGATCGAAGTGCTCAAAGACGTGCCGGGCATCAGCTTCACGCACTTCCAGCCTAAAGACGTCGTGCGTCATCCTTTGGTACAGCGGATCGTCGAAGCCTACGAGCGCTTCGAAAACCGTGACGAAGCCCCCAAGGACACCTCGCGAAATGCTTGAGCTAGACCTGCAAATCGCGACTGAAGCGAACGCGCCGAGTGAAACCGACTTCCGCCTGTGGTGCGAACTGGCCCTGCGCCAACGCACCGCCGACTCGGAAATGACCATTCGTCTGGTCGACGAGGAAGAAGGCCGCGAGCTCAATCACACCTGGCGCCACAAGGATTACGCGACCAACGTCCTGTCGTTCCCGGCTGAAGTGCCTGACGAGTTTCTCGACATCCCGCTGCTCGGCGATCTGGTGATCTGCGTGGCCGTGGTCGAGCGCGAAGCCGCCGAACAAGGCAAGGAACTAAAGGCCCACTGGGCACATCTGGTCATTCACGGCTGCTTGCATCTGCTTGGTTACGACCATATAGATGACGAAGAAGCCGAAGAAATGGAAGCACTGGAACGCGAGTTGCTTGCTGAACTGGGCTATCCCGATCCGTACGCGGACGACGAACCCGAAACATCCCCTATCGTTACAACAAAGGATTCAGAGTAATCGCTATGAGCGAAGATCGATCGAGCAACGGGCAGAAGTCATGGCTGGGTAAACTGACCCAGGCTTTTGCCCACGAGCCGAAGAACCGTCAGGAGCTCCTCGAGCTGCTGCGTGATGCACATCAGAACAAACTGCTGGACAGCGAAGCGCTGGCCATCGTCGAAGGCGCCATTCAGGTGGCTGACCTGCAAGTACGCGACATCATGGTGCCGCGTTCGCAGATGATCAGCATCAAGGCGACCCAGACACCCCGTGAATTCCTCCCGGCCGTGGTCGATTCGGCCCACTCGCGCTATCCGGTGATCGGCGAAAGCCATGACGACGTGATGGGCGTGCTGCTGGCCAAGGATTTGTTGCCGCTGATCCTCAAGGAGAACGGCGACAGCTTCAACATCAAGGATCTGCTGCGCCCGGCCACCTTCGTGCCGGAGTCCAAGCGCCTGAACGTGTTGCTGCGAGAATTCCGCGCCAACCACAACCACATGGCCATCGTCATCGACGAATACGGCGGCGTAGCCGGTCTGGTAACGATTGAAGACGTGCTGGAACAGATCGTCGGCGACATCGAAGACGAACACGACGTCGAAGAAGACAGCTACATCAAGCCGCTGCCCAGCGGTGACTTCCTGATCAAGGCCCTGACCCCAATCGAGAACTTCAACGAGTTCTTCGACAGCGAGTTCTCCGATGACGAGTTCGACACTGTCGGCGGCCTGGTGATGAGCGCGTTCGGGCACTTGCCAAAACGCAACGAAATCACTGAAATCGGCGCCTATCGTTTCCGCATCCTGAACGCCGACAGCCGTCGGATTCATTTGCTGCGACTGACCCCTATCGCCCGGTAAGAAATCTAAGGACTGAAATGCGCTGGACAACCCGCCCCGGCTGGCCCGGTAACCTGCTGGCCGTGGCGGCCGGTGCAATCACCACTTTCGCTCTGGCACCGTTCAACATCTGGCCGCTGGCTTTGCTGGCGGTCGGCTTGTTCTATGCCGGTTTGCGCGAGCTGAGTCCGCGTCAGGCACTGGGCCGTGGCTGGTGCTTCGGTTTCGGCCTGTTTGGTGCCGGCACCAGTTGGATCTATTACAGCATCCACCATTTCGGCGGCGCTTCGGTGCTGTTGGCCGGATTCCTGATGCTGCTGTTTACCGCGGCGATCGCCTGGTTCTTTGCCCTGCCGGCCTGGCTGTGGGCGCGCTGGTTGCGCCGTAACGAAGCACCTGTGGCTGATGCCTTGGCGTTCGCTGCCTTGTGGGTCGGCCAGGAAGCGTTTCGCGGCTGGTTCCTCACTGGTTTCCCGTGGTTGTACTCGGGTTACAGCCAGCTCGATGGCCCATTGGCCGGACTCGCTCCAGTGGGTGGCATGTGGCTGGTGTCGTTTGTTCTGGCACTGACCGCAGCACTGATCTACAACGCCCCACGCCTGCTGCAAACCGGCCGCAAAGGTTTTGTTGCCGCAGGTTTGGTGCTGCTGGTTGGCCCTTGGGTGGCCGGCATTGCACTCAAGGGCCATGCCTGGACCAGCCCCTCCGGCGCGCCGCTGAGTGTTGCCGCGATTCAGGGCAACGTCGCGCAAAGCATGAAATGGGATCCGGCCGAGCTCAACGCGCAGTTGGCTTTGTATCGCGATTTGAGCTTCCGCTCGAAACCGGTGGACTTGCTGATCTGGCCGGAAACCGCCGTGCCAGTATTGAAGGAGTCCGCCGAGGGCTACCTGACCATGATGGGTACCTTCGCCGCCGAGCGTAAATCGGCGCTGATCACTGGCGTACCGATCCGCGAAACCGTTCGTCACGAAAAACGCTTCTTCAATGGCATCACCGTGGTGGGCGAAGGCGATGGCACCTACCTGAAGCAGAAACTGGTGCCCTTCGGCGAATACGTGCCACTGCAGGATGTATTGCGCGGGCTGATCGCCTTCTTCGACCTGCCAATGTCCGACTTTGCCCGTGGCCCGGCCGATCAGGCGTTGTTGCAGGCCAAGGGTTATCAGATCGCACCGTTCATCTGCTACGAGGTGGTCTATCCGGAATTCGCCGCCAGCCTGTCGGCGCGCAGTGATTTGCTGCTGACGATCAGCAACGACACCTGGTTCGGCACCTCGATTGGCCCGCTGCAGCATTTGCAGATGGCGCAGATGCGTGCGCTTGAGGCTGGGCGCTGGATGATTCGTGCAACCAACAACGGTGTGACCGGACTGATCAACCCGTTCGGGCAGATCACCGAGCAGATTCCGCAGTTTGAACAGGGCATCCTCTACGGCGAAGTGGTGCCGATGCACAACCTGACGCCGTATCTGCAATGGCGCTCGTGGCCATTGATCATCCTGTGCGTTCTGCTGTTTGGCTGGGCACTGATGGCCAGCCGGATGTCGAAAACGCTTTAAAGCAAAGATCGCAGCCTGCGGCAGCTCCTACACGGGATTTGTATTTTCCCAAGGAGCTGCCGCAGGCTGCGATCTTTTGATCTTCAGCGGTAAAACAGCGAATACCCCACCTGCCCTACCGCTTCATTCAACAACTGCCCGCTCTGCCAGATCGACTTGAACTCCGGCAGCCAGCCACCAAACGGTCTCGCGTTATCGGTTCCGAGAAATCCGACCGGGGCCGGCACCACTTCAAAACCCGCCTGTTGAAAACTCCATACCGATCGCGGCATGTGCCAGGCCTGCGTCACCACGACCACGCGCTTGATCCCCTGCGGCAACAAGATATCGGCCGTGAACTTCGCATTTTCCCACGTAGTGCGGCTCTCGCCTTCCTGCCAGCGCACGGTCACGCCAAAATCGTCGCGCAATGAATCCGCCATCAACTTCGCCTCGGTCGGCGGCGTACCGTAATGCAGGCCACCCGTGGTCAAAATCGGCAAACCGGATGCCTTCGCCAGTCGAGCCGCATACCGCTGACGCTCAAGGCCCACGCCGGTCGGCTGATCCTCTCCCCAGGCCAGATCACCGCGCTCGCGGCCGGAACCCAGCACCACAATCGCGTCAGCGCGCTGCGCCAACGTCGCCCACTCTTCACGGGCCAGCGGTGGCTCGCGCTCCAGAGCTTTCGCGCCCCACTGCACGACCACCGGCAGGCTCATCAGCCACATTCCGCCAAAGCCAATGGCAAAACACAATCCAGCCAGGCGCGGCCGTGAGCGGCGCAGCCACCAAGCGGCCAGCAACAGCAGCAAAAGAATGCCGGGTGGTAACAAAAGTTGTTTGATGAAATAACGAAAAGGCATCGAGCATCTCCACAGATGCCCGAAGCCTAAGAGTGTTAATAAAGCGTTACAACCAATAGGTGGGATCCCGTTGAAAAAGATCCGGTTCTTGACCTGCCATGCGTTTACTTGGCCTGTACAGAGCGAACCTTGACGGTGTCTCTGCCGGGCGCCTTGTCCTTGAGCCAGATGACCTTGGCCGAATGTGCTGCATCGAGCTGCTTCACTGCCTGTGACAAGCATCCGTGCGTTTCACGTTCACTGCGATCCAGATAGGCCTTGACCAGTTTGAACTCGGCGGGGCTCAAGCCACGCAATTCCAGTTCCAGGGGGCGCTCGTCGCGCAGCCGGTCAGCGGTTTTTAATGCGTCCAGGGCCATACCAAGACGATCGATCAATCTTTCGTACAACTCGGGTTTCGTCACGTTTTTTTGCCGTTGCTCCACCATCCCTCACCTCATTGAAGATAAGACTCACTCCCCAGTTAGAGCTTAGCTTCGCTGCACAAACCGGCTGCACGCCGCGACCAACGGCCCTCGCCACGGATTTGCCGGGACAAACAGCTGTAATCAGGGTTTCCCTAGGCCGAGCGCGGTCATGTATGCTACGGCGCTTCCTGTAATTCCACTTCCAGCTCGTCCGGGCCAACCCCGGCACCTGCGTTGAAGAGGATTAGGCCACCCCTATCCAGTACAAAAGTAGCCATGCACGAACAATATCAGCCCCGTGAAATCGAAGCCGCCGCCCAGTCGTTCTGGGACGAGCAAAAGTCCTTTGAAGTCAGTGAACAGCCAGGCAAGGAAACCTACTACTGCCTGTCGATGTTCCCTTACCCCAGCGGCAAGCTACACATGGGGCACGTGCGCAACTACACCATCGGCGACGTGATCTCCCGCTACCAGCGCATGCTCGGCAAGAACGTTCTGCAACCTATGGGTTGGGACGCGTTCGGCATGCCGGCAGAAAACGCCGCGATGAAGAACAACGTCGCGCCGGCCAAGTGGACCTACGAAAACATCGCCTACATGAAAACCCAGCTGCGCAGCCTGGGTCTGGCGGTTGACTGGTCGCGCGAAGTCACCACCTGCAAACCGGATTACTACCGCTGGGAACAATGGCTGTTCACTCGCCTGTTCGAAAAAGGCGTGATCTACCGTAAAAACGGCACCGTGAACTGGGACCCGATCGACCAGACCGTTCTCGCTAACGAACAGGTGATCGACGGTCGCGGCTGGCGTTCCGGCGCGCTGATCGAAAAGCGCGAAATCCCGATGTACTACTTCAAGATCACCGCCTACGCGGATGAGCTGCTGGAGAGCCTCGACGAACTGACTGGCTGGCCTGAACAGGTCAAGACCATGCAGCGCAACTGGATCGGCAAATCCCGCGGCATGGAAGTGCAGTTCCCGTACAACGTCGACTCGATTGGCGAAGCCGGCACCCTGAAAGTCTTCACTACCCGTCCGGACACCCTGATGGGCGCGACCTATGTCGCCGTGGCTGCCGAGCATCCACTGGCGACCCAGGCAGCGCAGAACAACCCTGAGCTGCAAGCGTTCATCGCTGAATGCAAGGGCGGCAGCGTCGCTGAAGCCGACGTCGCCACGCAAGAAAAGAAAGGCCTGCCGACCGGCCTGTTCGTCGAGCATCCGCTGACCGGTGAAAAACTCCCGGTCTGGGTCGCCAACTACGTGCTGATGCACTACGGCGACGGCGCAGTCATGGCTGTACCGGCGCACGACGAGCGCGATTTCGAATTCGCTCACAAGTACAACCTGCCGGTGAAATCGGTAGTGCGTACCAGCTCTGGCGACAGTAACCCGGCCCCGTGGCAAGACGCCTATGGCGAGCACGGTACGCTGATCAACTCTGGCGAATTCGACGGCCTCGACTTCGCTGGCGCGTTCGACGCCATTGAAGTGGCCCTGATCAAGAAAGAACTGGGCGCCTCGCGCACCCAGTTCCGCCTGCGCGACTGGGGCATCAGCCGCCAGCGCTACTGGGGCTGCCCGATCCCGATCATCCACTGCGATGCATGCGGTGACGTGCCGGTGCCGGAAGATCAATTGCCTGTCGTCCTGCCGGAAGATGTGGTTCCAGACGGCGCCGGTTCGCCGCTGGCGCGCATGCCTGAGTTTTACGAGTGTAGCTGCCCGAAATGCGGCCAGCCTGCCAAGCGTGAAACCGACACCATGGATACGTTCGTCGAGTCGTCGTGGTACTACGCCCGTTACGCCTCGCCGCACTTTGAAGGTGGCCTGGTGGAAAAATCCGCAGCCGACCACTGGTTGCCTGTCGATCAGTACATCGGTGGTATCGAACACGCCATTCTGCACCTGCTTTACGCGCGCTTCTTCCACAAGCTGATGCGTGACGAAGGCCTGGTCAGCTCCAACGAGCCGTTCAAGAACCTGCTGACCCAAGGCATGGTGATCGCCGAAACCTACTACCGTCGCGAAGCCAATGGTGCTTACACCTGGTTCAACCCGGCGGACGTAGAACTCGAGCGCGACAGCAAAGCCAAGGTCATCAGTGCCAAGCTGAAATCCGACGGTCTGCCGGTAGAAATCGGCGGCACCGAGAAGATGGCCAAGTCGAAGAACAACGGCGTTGACCCACAGTCGATGATCGATCAGTTCGGCGCCGACACCTGCCGCCTGTTCATGATGTTCGCTTCGCCACCTGACATGAGCGCCGAATGGTCCGACTCCGGCGTCGAAGGTTCGCACCGTTTCCTCAAGCGCGTCTGGCGTCTGGCGCAAGCCCACGTCACTCAGGGCTTGCCGGGCAAGCTGGACATCGCCAGCCTGAATGACGAACAGAAGGCCGTACGCCGCGCCATTCACGTGGCCATCAAGCAGGCCAGCCACGACGTCGGCCAGAACCACAAATTCAACACCGCCATCGCCCAGGTAATGACGCTGATGAACGTGCTGGAAAAAGCCGCGCAAAGCACCGAGCAGGATCGCGCGCTGATTCACGAAGGTCTGGAAGCCGTGACGCTGTTGCTGGCACCAATCACGCCGCACATCAGCCACGAACTGTGGAACCAGCTGGGTCACGCCGATGCAGTCATCGACGCCGGCTGGCCGGCAGTGGATGAAAGCGCTTTGGTGCAGGACAGCCTGACCCTGGTCATCCAGGTCAACGGCAAACTGCGCGGCCAGATCGAAATGCCGGCCAGCGCGACCCGCGAAGAAGTTGAAGCAGCAGCCCGCGCCAACGAAAACGTACTGCGTTTCGTCGACGGCCTGACTATTCGTAAAGTGATCGTTGTGCCGGGGAAACTGGTCAACATCGTCGCCAGCTAATTGGATCGGGCGTCAGGCTCGCCTGGCGTCAAGTAAAACCTTTCGGGCCGTACAGTCGGCCCACGTGGTTTCAAGGGGAGCAACACAATGATCAAACGCAATCTGCTGGTGATGGGCCTCGCCGTTCTCTTGAGCGCCTGCGGTTTCCAGCTGCGCGGTACCGGCACCAACGAACTGTCGATCAAGGAACTCGACCTGAGCGCCCGTAACGCCTACGGCGAGACGGTCACGCAACTGCGCCAGGTGCTGGAGTCGAGCGGCGTCAAGGTTTACAGCGGTGCTCCGTACAAGCTGTTCCTGGCTGACCAGCAAGAGAGCCAGCGCATCCTCAGCTACGCCGGTGCCGGTCGTACGGGCGAGTATCAAGTCAGTACTGTTCTGAACTACGAGATCCGTGGCGACAAGAACCTGCAACTGCTCAGCGACAAACTTGAAGTTCAGAAAGTGTTTATTCACGACGGTAACAACCTCGTGGGCTCCGATCAGGAAGCCAACGACGCCCGTCGCGAAACCACTCGCGAACTGGTCCAACGCATGATGTTGCGTCTGCAGCAACTGACCCCGGGTCAACTGCAGCAGCTGCAGCAAGCCGCCAATGACCGCGCCAAGGCAGAAGCCGATGCGCTGCAAGCGGCACAAAAGGCTGAAGCGGAAACCCCGCGCCAGTCGCCGCTCGAAATACCGCAGCAGTAAGACGTTCGGGGCGCTCAGGCGCCCCGTTCGGCATTTCTTATGAAGCTCGCTCCCGCCCAACTCGGTAAACACCTGCAAGGTGCTTTGGCGCCTGTCTACATCATCAGCGGCGATGACCCGCTGCTGTGCCAGGAAGCCGCCGACGCCATCCGCAGCGCTGCGCGTCAGCAAGGTTTTGATGAACGCCAGGTCTTCGCCGCCGACGCCAATTTCGATTGGGGCACGTTGTTGCAGGCCGGCGCCAGCATGTCGTTGTTCGCCGAAAAGCGCCTGCTGGAACTGCGCCTGCCCTCGGGCAAACCCGGTGACAAAGGCGCCGCTGCATTCATCGAATACTGCTCGCGTCCCGCTGAAGACACGGTGCTGCTGATCAGCCTGCCGAAGATGGATGGCAGCGCGCAGAAGACCAAGTGGGGCAAGGCGCTGGTGGAAGGCCAGCAGACCCAGTTCATCCAGATCTGGCCGGTGGACGTCAATCAGTTGCCGAGCTGGATTCGTCAGCGCTTGTCTCAGGCTGGTTTATCGGCCAGCCAGGACGCGGTCGAGCTGATTGCTGCACGCGTCGAAGGCAACTTGCTCGCTGCCGCGCAGGAAATCGAAAAGCTCAAATTGATGGCCGAAGGTGGGCAGATCACCGTTGAAACCGTGCAGGCCGCCGTGGCCGACAGTGCGCGGTTCGACGTGTTCGGCCTGACCGATGCCGTGCTCAACGGCGAACCGGCTCACGCTTTGCGCATGCTTGAAGGCTTGCGCGGTGAAGGTGTCGAACCGCCGGTGATTCTCTGGGCGCTGGCGCGGGAGCTGCGCTTGCTGGCTAATATTTCGTTGCAATACAGCCAGGGTACGCCGCTGGACAAGTGTTTCAGCCAGGCGAAGCCGCCGGTCTGGGACAAGCGCAAACCTTTGATGAGCAAAGCCCTGCAACGCTACTCGGCGCAACGCTGGGCGCAGTTGTTGCTTGAGGCGCAGCGTATCGATGCGCAGATCAAAGGTCAGGCTGCCGGCTCACCGTGGATGAGCCTGAGCCGCTTGGCGTTGTTGATGGCTGGCCAGCGTCTGACACTCCCCGCCGAATAACCTGCTCTACCGCATAACGGCCATTCGCGAGCAAGCTCGCTCCCACATTGGAATGTATTCCAAATGTGGGAACGAGCTTGCTCGCGAAAGCGCCAGAACATTCCTACACAACAGAGACTGGACAGACGCCTGACATCGGCAGATTATTTCCCCCGCAAAACCCACTCAACCGAGAGAACCCTCATGAGCAAAAAGCCATCGAAACATGGCCCCAACAAGGCCAAATCCATCGTCGCCCAGCCCCTGTTCCGCAGTCGTCAGGAACGACCAACCAAGGGTAAAGGCAGCTACCGCCGCGAAGCCTTCCAGTCTGACAGCTGGGAGGCTTCTTACTTTCTGGCTGCCTGAAATTCACCCTTTTCCCTCCTCCCTTCCCTCGTTCCGGCTTCTTGTCTTCTGTTATTGAGTCTGGTCTGTCGCCTTAAAGATAAATGACGCTGATTGCTCAAGTGTTTGTGGCAGCGGGATGTAAATGATCGGAATTGTCACCCCTGTCAGTGCCCGGAAACGCCGCTGGTAAAGTTGTGCCCCAGCCAGACCAGTTGGCTTGGTGTAAAAAAAGGCTTCAATCGGCAATTGGCCCGGGATGTTCTGCGCCCAGGTTTTAAGCTTCGTGTCGTTGGGTGTGTTGAATGCATCTGGAGAAACCATCCGGCCAGCACGCATACCTTCCAGAAACCGTCCAGCTGCTTGGTTATTGACAGAGTCACGTACATTAAATGAACACATTGACTCAAATTTATTGCCGCTAGCAGCGTCGTTTCGATACTTGCTCGCCCACTTGGCTGCCGTGTCAATTATCGGATTCTGTTCCTCGCAGCTTTTACTGGCTACCGGGTATCTGGGATGAGCCGCACAACCTCCATTGGGACGAGCATTTGATGAACCATCAACCGGAAAGAAACACAAAATCTCTATGAGCTGTTTGCCCGGTGGCGTGCTCAGGATGGGATAAAAGATCAATCCACTGTCATAGGTATAAGCGAGGCGTTTGACTTTGTAATCCGATCGCAAATAGGTGAACGATACTCCACCGTTGGCAACTGACGTCGGGCTCGGGTTCCAGGCATCGAACTGCGTGGATGGCTCCGTGCCACGCACCAGCAACCCGGAACACAGGAAAGCAGGTTTCGACGCGGCGCCACAATTGTCACGTGTATCTCGATAACGTTTTTCCAACTCCACTGCCAACTGTGCTCCACTGACAGCATTGGCCGAGGCGCCAACCTCCACTGCGGCGCCATCAGAATGCTCATGCTGTTTTTCAAGGGTATTGGAGGAGGAGCATCCGGCCATCAATGCGAGCAACAGTATTGTTGAGAACCTTTTCATTTGAGCACCTGCATCCTAGAGAGATGAGACGCGCGACGGCTGAAGATGCGCGATACCAGGAGGATTAAACGCTTGAAAATATCCATAGAACAGCTGTTAGAACTGACAGTTGAGTGGGCAAGAAAAAGGGGCTACGATTCTCAGTCCGGCTGTGCGTGACAATGCAATTTCTGGCTGGGCAGCCGATTCATTCAGCAGGCATGTTAAGGTCTGCACCTGATTCGTTTTCCTGGAACTGTGCATGCCCCCAAGTCTTTCCCGTCGTTGGCCTGTTCGCCAATTGATCGCTGCCTCCAGCTTCATTCTGCTTGTCGCCTGCGCGGAAAAACCCACCGCCGCCGATGCGCAACCCCTTCAAGCCGCGCCTGTCGCCACGGCCCCAGCGATTATCCCGCCGGTAGTGCCGTCCGCCGACCCTCTCGACCTGCAACCGACTCAAACCTTCGCTGAATGGCAGGCCGGTTTCCGCAAGGATGCCCTGGCCGCCGGAATTCGCGCGGAGCTGTTCGATCGCGCGTTCGCCAATGTCAGCTTCGACGCCAGCGTGATTCGGGCCGACCGCAGTCAACCGGAGTTCTCCCGGCCAGTGTGGGAATATCTCGATGGCGCCCTCTCGCCACTGCGCGTGCGTAAAGGTCAGGCACTGATCAGCCAGTACGCCGATATTCTGCAAAGCATCGAACAGCGTTATGGCGTTGACCGTCAGGCGCTGGTGTCGGTGTGGGGCATGGAAAGCAACTTCGGCCAGTTTCAGGGCAGCAAGTCGGTGATCAACTCGCTGGCCACCCTCGCTTACGAAGGCCGTCGGCCGGGCTTTGCTCATGCGCAATTGATCGCTGCGCTGCAGATCCTGCAACAGGGCGATATCACACCGGAGAAAATGCTCGGCTCCTGGGCGGGTGCGATGGGCCAGACCCAGTTCATTCCGACTACCTACAACACCCACGCCGTGGATTTCGACGGTGACGGTCGCCGCGATATCTGGGGCAGTCCTGCCGATGCGCTGGCCTCAACTGCGCATTACCTGCAAAGCTCCGGCTGGCAACGTGGCCAGCCGTGGGGGTTTGAAGTGCAGCTGCCGAGCAGCTTCAACTACACCCTGGCTGATGGCGCGATTCGCAAGAGTGTCGCCGAATGGCGTCAGTTGGGCGTGACTCTGCCGAATGGCGGTCAGGTGCCAGCAGGCTCTGAACAGCTGTCTGCCGCCCTGCTGCTGCCGGCTGGTTATCGTGGGCCGGCGTTCCTGATCCTCGACAACTTCCGTGCGATTCTCAAGTACAACAACTCCTCGTCGTACGCGCTGGCAGTGAGCCTGTTGTCCGAGCGTTTCAGCGGTGGCGGCTTGATCAACGGCAGTTGGCCAAAAGATGACCTGCCGCTGAGCCGCACCGAGCGTATGGAGTTGCAGACCCTGCTGAGTGCGCGCAATTACGATGCCGGCACGGCGGACGGGATTATTGGCGCCAATACGCGCAAGGCGATTCGCAGTGCCCAGCAGTCATTTGGCTGGCCGGCGGACGGGTATCCGACGCATAAACTGCTGGAAAGCCTGCGTTCCCAGTAGTGGTCAGTTTGTATGGCTGATGGCGCCTTCGCGAGCAAGCTCGCTCCCACATTGGATATCTGTCATTCACAGAACCCTGTGGGAGCGAGCTTGCTCGCGAAGACTGACTGTCAGGCAACCGACTTCTAAGCCTTGATCACCACATCCTGCTCCAGCATCAATTCCTGCTTCCCGGCATCCAGCCGCACCAGCGCCCCCATCGGCAGTGTCAGGTTCGGATCGCAATGCCCGCTACGCCACCCCGATAACACCGGAATCCGCAATGGCTCGAAGGTCTGCTTGAGCAAGCGGTTCAGCGCTTCGACATCCACGCCAGCAATATCCCCAACCAACACCCCGCGCAACTTGGCCAACTTGCCGGCCAGACGCATCTGGGTCAGCAACCGGTCAATACGATATAGCGGCTCGTTGATGTCCTCGATCAGCAGAATCACCCCTTCGACATCAATTTCGTATGGCGTGCCCAGGGTTGCGGCGATCATCGCCAGATTACCGCCGAGCAAGCGCCCATGCGCGATGCCAGGTTCGACGGTAGTCAACGGATACGCCACCGGATGGCTCAACACACTCCCCGCCTTCAATTGCCCACGCAGCATGGCGAAGAACGAAGTCACCGTCGGTGGCTCCTTGTCGCCCAACAAGTCGGCGTTGAGCAGCGGCCCGTGGAAGGTCACGAATCCTGCGTAACGACTGATGGCCAGGTGCAGCGCGGTGATATCGCTGTAGCCAACGAATGGCTTGGCATGGCGGCTCAGCAGGTCGTAATCGATCCGGTCGAGCAAGCGCGGCGTGCCGTAGCCGCCGCGCAGGCAAATGATGGCATCGACCTCGGGATCAGCGAACGCCGCGTGCAGATCGCGTAAACGCACATCGTCACTGCCGGCCAGATAGCCGTCCTTTTCATAGACACCGGGAAACACCTTCAGCCCATAGCCACGGGCGCGCATCCATTGCACCGCCTTGTCGGTGTCCAGAGCACCGGGACCGGCAGGTGCAATAACACCGACCAGCCCCTCTGAAGGCAGTGCGGGCACGGCTCTGTGTGGACAAAGTGTGTGAGTCGGTCGAACGGTCATCCTTGGATCTCCCTGTGAAGTCATGCACACACAGTAGTCAGGTACGGCGGCAAACAGAAGAGGGTCAGCCACGCCGTGGATTGAAGGAAAAATCAGCAGCGAAGGTAATCCGGGCAAAAAAATGCCCGCCGGGCGTTAAAACCTCGGCGGGCATTTTTTCATTCAGCGCCGGATCAGGAACCCAGCAGCTCCGCCTTGACCAGCTTCGCTTGCTCGTCGGCGTGGTATGAAGAACGCACCAGCGGCCCCGAGGCAACGTTTTTGAAGCCCATCTTGTAACCTTCCTCGGCGAACCAGGCGAAGGTGTCCGGGTGCACAAAGCGCTGCACCGGCAAGTGACTACGGGACGGTTGCAGGTACTGGCCGAGGGTCAGCATGTCGATGTCATGTTCGCGCATGCGCTTCATGACCTCGATGACTTCCTCGTCGGTCTCACCCAGACCCAGCATCAAGCCGGATTTGGTCGGAATATGCGGCATCATCTGCTTGAAGCGTTGCAGCAAGGTCAGCGACCACTGGTAATCCGAACCCGGACGCGCTGCCTTGTAGAGGCGCGGCACGGTTTCCAGGTTGTGGTTGAACACATCCGGCGGCTCGGCCGCGGTGATTTCCAGCGCGACGTCCATGCGGCCACGGTAGTCCGGAACCAGGGTTTCCAGCTGCACGTTCGGCGACAGTTTGCGGATTTCGCGGATGCAGTCGGCAAAGTGCTGGGCACCGCCGTCACGCAGGTCGTCGCGGTCAACCGAGGTGATCACCACGTACTTGAGCTTGAGGTCGGCAATGGCGATGGCCAGGCTTTGCGGCTCGTTGACGTCCAGTGGCTTCGGACGACCGTGGCCGACGTCGCAGAACGGGCAACGACGGGTGCAGATGTCACCCATGATCATGAAGGTCGCGGTGCCGCCGGAGAAGCACTCGCCGAGGTTCGGGCAAGACGCTTCTTCGCAGACGCTGTGCAGCTTGTGTTTGCGCAGCAGGCTCTTGATCCGGTCGACTTCCGGCGAAACCGGGATGCGCACGCGAATCCAGTCAGGTTTCTTCGGCAGTTCGGTGGTCGGAATGATCTTTACCGGGATGCGTGCAACCTTCTCGGCGCCGCGCAGCTTGACGCCGGCTTCTACCTTGGGACGCGGGGCCGGGCGCTCGGTCACGTCGAGCGTCGGGATCATGGTTTGCACTGCATCAGTAGTCATATCAGTCGATTCCGCCCGTCAGGGTCGTCTGCTCAGCATAGTCGAGGTGTTTGACGAGCTGCGCGCGCAGCCGGGCACTTACCTCGGCAAATTCAATCGATCCTGCGTGGTCGCTCAGCTGGGTCATCGCCAGCCCGGCATAGCCGCAGGGATTAATCCGTCGAAACGGTTCCAGGTTCATATCCACGTTCAGGGCCAGGCCATGAAAGGAACAACCGTGGCGAATCCGCAAACCCAGAGAAGCGATTTTCGCTCCATCGACATAGACGCCGGGAGCATCTGGCTTGGCGGCAGCGATTACGCCGTAGCTGGCCAGCAGTTCAATCAGGCAAAGCTCCATGCGGCTGACCAGATCGCGCACGCCGAAACCCAGCTTGCGTACATCCAGCAGCAGATAGGCCACTAACTGGCCGGGGCCATGATAAGTCACCTGCCCGCCGCGATCGACCTGCACCACCGGAATATCTCCCGGAAGCAACAAGTGTTCGGCCTTGCCGGCCTGGCCTTGAGTGAACACCGGTGGGTGCTCGACGAGCCAGATTTCGTCGGCGGCATCGCTGCCGCGTTCGTTGGTGAAGCGTTGCATGGCATGCCAGACCGGCTCGTACGCCATCTGGCCGAGCTCACGAAAGCCCAGCGTGCCCGGCATCACAACACCATGTGCACGAAGCCGGTCGCCCGCAGTTCGCTGTTGATGTCGTACAGCTGTTCCTGGGTTTTGGCAACGATGTGCAACTGAATGGTGGTGTATTTGCCGTTGCTGCTTTGACGCTCGTCGATGCGCTCATCATTGATGGTCGCGTGTTTCTTGACGATGTCGATGATCTTGTCTTTGTTGCCCACACCGGTATCGCTGATCACCTTAACGGGATAATCCGTGACAGGGAATTCGATCTTTGGCGCCTTTACTTCGGTATCGGTCATGGCGTAACGGCCTCTTGAGCGCAAGCCGTGATAACGCGCATGGCCCCGCACCAGATCGGGGCGGGGCCATGCAGGTCAACACAAATCAGTTGAACAAGCCGTAGAAGAATAGACGGATGCTATCCCACATGCGGCGGAAGATACCACCCTCCTCGACGCCATCCAGAGCGATCAGGTCAGCGCTGTGCACGACCTTGTCTTCCAGTTTGACTTCGACTTTACCGATCACGTCGCCCTTGGCGATTGGCGCGGTCAGTTGCGGGTTCATGGTCATGCTCGCAGCAAGCTTCTTCAGCTGGCCTTTTGGCAGGGTCATGGTCAGGTCTTCAGCCAGGCCGGCCTTGACTTGATTGGTGGTGCCTTTCCACACCGGGGCCTGAGCCAGTTCGGTGCCCTTCTGATAGAAGGTCTGGGTTTCGAAGAAGCGGAAGCCGTAAGTCAGCAGCTTCTGGGTCTCAGCGGCGCGAGCCACTTCGCTGTTGGTGCCGAACACCACGGCGATCAGACGCTGGCCGTCACGTACAGCCGAGGACACCATGCAGTAGCCGGCTTCGTCGGTGTGACCGGTTTTCAGACCGTCAACGGTCTTGTCGCGCCACAGCAGCAGGTTGCGGTTAGGCTGCTTGATGCCATTCCAGAAGAACTCTTTCTGCGAGTAGATCGCGTAGTGAGCCGGGTCTTCGTGGATGATCGCACGGGCCAGGATCGCCATGTCGTGAGCCGACGAGTAGTGCTCCGGGTTTGGCAGACCGGTCGGGTTCATGAAGTGGGAATTGGTCATGCCCAGATCAGTCACAGTCTTGTTCATCAGGTCGGCGAACGCGTCTTCGCTGCCGGCGATGTGCTCGGACAGCGCCACGCTGGCGTCGTTGCCGGACTGGATGATGATGCCGTGCAGCAGGTCGCTGACAGTCACCTGCGAGCCGACTTTGATGAACATCCGCGAACCGCCGGTGCGCCAGGCGTTTTCGCTGACGGTCACCGGATCGTTTTCACCGATCTGGCCGCGACGGATTTCCAGGGTCGCGATGTAAGCGGTCATCAGCTTGGTCAGGCTGGCCGGTGGCAGACGCTGGTCGCCATTGTTCTCGACCAGTACGTTGCCGCTGCTGGCATCCATCAGAACGTAGGCTTTGGCAGCCAGTTGCGGTGGCGACGGCATCATCTCGGCCGCGAAGGCGGCTGGCGAGAGGAGCAGCGGGACTAGCAGACACAGGCGTTTGGCAAAGGTGGTGATGTTCATCCGTCTCTCGAAATCGCTAATGGAAACTGTCCTTGCGGACAAAATTTAATCAGATGACTTTCTAACGAGTCATCGCGTGTTCAGTTGCTCACTCCAGTCACCCTTGCCGGGCTTTTGTTCTTCGACGAGCCAACAACCTGGTTCACCCCCCGATACCGCAAGTGAACCGTCAATCAAGTTCTACGTATTACTCGGTGACCACACTTGGCGAACCAAGGTTGGCCAGGCGCACGCTGTTCTGCACCTGGGCAATTTCACCCGGCGAGCCGATCGGCCCCAGGCGAACCCGGTGCAGGGTCTGTTGATTGCGCACGATCGAGCTGATGAACACCGGAGCGCTCACCATCCCGCTGAGCTTCGACCTCAGCAGTTCTGCAGCGTCCGGGTTGGCGAACGCGCCCACCTGCAGATACTGGCCAGACGCTGGTGCAGAAGCGTTTTTTTTTGCACTCATCGGCACAGGGACGGTGTCGGAGGCATGTTGCTGCGGTGGTGGCGTCCATTGCTCGACGGTGCCGGCCGAGGCCGTGATCACCGGGGCGCTATTCTGCGCGACTTGCGGCTCGTTGAGCATCAAAGGCGCCGGACGGCCCTTGGCGGCCCACCATTGCTGAGGATCGATGCCTTCGACCTTGACCCGCGCGGTGCCGATTTCGGCATAACCGAGCTTCTTCGCCGCAGCATAGGACAGGTCGATGATACGGTCGGAATAGAACGGCCCACGGTCGTTGACCCGCAGGATCACGCTCTTGTTGTTGTCCAGGTTGGTCACCCGAACGTAACTTGGCAGTGGCAATGTCTTGTGGGCGGCACTCATGCCGTAAAGGTCGTAGACCTCGCCGTTGGCCGTGTTCTGACCGTGAAACTTGGTGCCGTACCAGGACGCCGTGCCCGAAGCCACGTAGGTCTTCGATTCCTGCAGCGGGAAGTAGGTCTTGCCCAGCACCGTGTACGGGTTGGCCTTGTACGGACCGGTGTGCAGGGTCGGCGTGGCGTCCGGGATGCGCGACACATCGACGTCCCACCACGGCGCGCCATCTTTATGCGCACGGTTGATGTCCAGGCCCGGCTGGGCACGCACAGCGGTCGTGGTGGTTTTCTGAGTCGGCGAACGGCTGGTCGAGCAACTGGCGACCAGCACCGCCAACGCAGCGAATGCCACCAGCTTCAGGGGTTTATTGTTAGGCAATGCCCGCATTACTTGACGCCCCGTGCTTGTACCAGCTGTTCAGACAGTTGATGTACGGCCATGGCGTACATCACGCTGCGGTTATAACGCGTGATCGCGTAGAAATTCTTCAGGCCCATCCAGTATTCAGGGCCGTTGTCGCCTTCGAGGCGAAATGCAGTAACCGGCATATCATCGCGCAGCGCATCATGACTTGACCAGCCCAGCGCCCGCAACTCTCCAACGGTTTTCGTCGGCTCAATGCCGGTGGTCAGGCCTTCATCGACCTGCTCGCCGCGGACATCGGCACGGCTGACCACCGGCTCACCGGCGACCCAGCCGTGACGCTTGAAATAACTCGCGACGCTGCCGATCGCATCATCCGGGTTGTTCCAGATATTGATGTGGCCGTCACCGTCGAAATCCACCGCATAGGCGCGAAAGCTGCTCGGCATGAACTGCGGCAGGCCCATGGCCCCGGCGTACGAGCCTTTGAGGGTCAATGGATCGACCTGTTCTTCACGCGCCAGCAGCAGGAACTCACGCAGTTCCTTGCGGAAAAATTCGGCACGGGGAGGATAGTCGAAACCGAGCGTCGACAAGGCATCGATCACCCGGTAATTACCGGTATTACGTCCGAAAAAGGTTTCAACGCCGATGATCGACACGATGACTTGTGCCGGCACGCCGTATTCCTGCTCGGCCCGGGCCAGGGTGGCCTCGTGCTGACGCCAGAAGTCCACACCACGGGCGATACGCGCGTCGGTGATGAACATCGGACGGTATTCTTTCCACTGCTTGACCCGCTCGGCAGGCCTGGAAATGGCGTCGAGAATCGCCTGCTTGCGCTGAGCTTCGCGGAACACCGCCATCAGCTGCTCACCAGCAAAACCATAGTCGCGGGTCATTTCACCGACGAACTCGGCCACCTGCGGCGAGCCTTCGTATTCGCCGGCCAGCGCTTCCTGCACGCTGCCCAGCAGGCCCATCAGGCCTACCAATGGCGCGCATCGAGTCGCCCAGCCACGCATAACTTGCATTGAACTCTTCACCTTATTCAAACCTGTGCGATCCACTTGCGATGGGTATGGATCGACATCAAAACCCCAAACGCTGACAGCAGCGTCACCAGCGAAGTTCCTCCGTAGCTAATGAACGGCAACGGCACCCCTACAACCGGCAACAGGCCACTGACCATACCGATGTTGACGAAAACGTAAACAAAAAACGTCATGGTCAACGCGCCGGCGAGCAATTTGCCGAACAGCGTCTGGGCTTGAGCGGTAATCACCAGCCCCCGGCCAATCAGCAACAGATAGATCAGCAACAGCGCGCAGATACCGACCAGACCGAACTCTTCGCCGAGTACGGCAATGATGAAGTCGGTGTGGCTTTCCGGCAGGAAGTCCAGGTGCGACTGGGTGCCGAGCAGCCAGCCCTTGCCGAACACGCCGCCGGAACCGATCGCGGCTTTCGACTGAATGATGTTCCAGCCGGTGCCGAGCGGATCGCTTTCCGGGTCGAGGAAGGTCAGGATTCGCTGCTTCTGGTAGTCGTGCATGATGAAAAACCACATCGCCACCGACACCGGGATCGCCGCTGCCAGCACGCTGAGAATCCAGCGCCAGCGCAACCCGCCCATGAACAGCACGAACGCACCACCGGCGAGAATCAGCAGCGAAGTGCCGAGGTCAGGCTGACGGACGATCAGGATGAACGGCACACCGATCAGCATCAGGCTGATGCCGACATGCTTGAGTTGCGGCGGCAACGTGCGCTTGGACAGATACCAGGCGATGGTCGCCGGCATCAGGATCTTCATGAACTCCGAAGGCTGGAAGCGGATCACCCCGGGGATGTTGATCCAGCGCGTCGCGCCCATGGCGTTGTGGCCCATGATGTCCACCACCATCAGCAGCACCACGCCAATCACATAACCGAGCGGTACCCAACGGGCCATGAAACGCGGTTCGAACTGGGCGATGACGATCATCGACACCAGACCGATACCGAACGAAGTGGCCTGTTTGGCCAGCAGATCCCAGCTTTTGCCACTGGCCGAATACAGCACGAACAGGCTGCCGGCGGCGAGGATCAGCAGCAGGATCAACAACGGGCCATCGATATGCAGTCTTTGCAGCAGCGTCGCGCGGCGACGCATCACATCCTCACTGGAGAGCATGCGATCAAAGTTATTCATCACGGGCCGTAGCCTCCGCACTGATTGGGCTGGCGTATTCGGCCTTCAAACGTCCGTCCTGATCGAGCAGCCAGGCATCCATGACCTGGCGCACCACCGGCGCGGCAACGCCGGAACCGGACTCACCGTTCTCGACCATCACCGATACGACGATGCGTGGATCGTCGGCCGGAGCAAAACCGACGAACAAGGCGTGGTCGCGGTGGCGCTCCTGAACCTTGGAACGGTCGTACTTCTCGCCCTGTTTGATCGCCACGACCTGCGCGGTGCCCGACTTGCCGGCGATGCGGTATTGCGCGCCGATCGCCGCTTTGCGCGCGGTACCACGGGCACCGTGCATGACCTGCTGCATGCCGTGGTTGACCTTGGCCCAGTCCGACGGATCACGCAGGACAATGTCCGGCATCGGGTTTTCATCCACCGGCTTCACCCCTTCGAGGGATTTGGCCAGGTGCGGACGGTTCCACACGCCTTTGTTGGCCACCAGCGCTGTGGCTTGTGCCAACTGCAGCGGAGTCGATTGCATGTAGCCCTGGCCGATCCCGAGGATCAGGGTTTCGCCGGGGAACCACGCCTGCTTGCGCGTCGCCCGCTTCCACTCGCGGGACGGCATCAGACCTGGGGATTCTTCGAACATGTCCAGCGAGACCTTCTGGCCGATGCCGAACTTGTTCATGTAGGCCGACAGCCGATCGATGCCGAGCTTGTGGGCCAGGTCATAGAAGTAGGTGTCGTTGGACCGCATGATCGCCGTGTCGAGGTCGACGAAACCGTCACCGGTACGGTTCCAGTTACGGTACTTGTGGTCATAGTTGGGCAGCATGTAGTAGCCAGGGTCGAATACCCGGCTCGACGCAGTGACCACACCGGAATCAAGGCCAGCAATTGCCACCGCCGGTTTGATCGTCGAGCCCGGCGGGTACAGACCGCGCAACACGCGGTTGAAGAGCGGCCGGTCGATGGAATCACGCAACTCGGCATAGGCCTTGAAGCTGATCCCGGTGACGAACAGGTTCGGGTCGAAACTCGGCTGACTGACCATCGCCAGCACTTCGCCGGTCTTCGGATCGAGCGCAACTACCGCACCACGACGTCCACCGAGCGCAGCCTCCGCGGCTTCCTGCAACTTGATGTCCAGGCTCAGAACAATGTCCTTGCCGGGAATCGGATCAGTGCGCTTGAGCACGCGCAAGACGCGGCCGCGGGCGTTGGTTTCGACTTCTTCGTAACCGACCTGACCGTGCAATTCCGGCTCGTAGAAACGCTCGATGCCGGTCTTGCCAATGTGGTGGGTGCCGCTGTAGTTGACCGGATCGAGGGTCTTCAGCTCTTTCTCGTTGATCCGCCCCATGTAGCCGACCGAGTGCGCAAAGTGCGCGCCCTGCGGATAGTGACGAACCAGCTGCGCCACCACTTCTACGCCGGGCAGCCGGAACTGGTTCACCGCAATCCGGGCGATCTGCTCCTCGGTCAGCTCGAACAGGATCGGCACCGGCTCGAACGGTCGGCGCCCCTGACGCATGCGTTTCTCGAAGATCACCCGGTCCTCAGGCGTCAGCTCCAGCACTTCGACGATGACGTCGAGCACTTGCTGCCAGTCGCCGGAGCGCTCGCGGGTCATGCTCAGGCTGAAGCTTGGACGGTTGTCCGCCACCACCACGCCGTTGCGGTCGAAAATCAACCCACGGGTCGGTGGAATTGGCTGCACATGGACACGGTTGTTTTCCGAGAGCGTCGAGTGGTACTCGTACTGGATCACCTGCAAGTAATACAGCCGCGCGATCAACACGCCAATCAGCAACATGATCGCAATGGCCCCGAACACGACGCGGCTACGCACCAGGCGTGCGTCCTTTTCGTGGTCCTTGATGCGGATCGGCTGAGACATGTGGGCTGGATTACTTGTGGTAAGGGTGACCGGACAACACGGTCCAGGCACGATACAACTGTTCGCCGATCAGGATCCGCACCAACGGGTGCGGCAACGTCAGCGGCGACAACGACCAGCGCTGATCGGCACGGGCGCAGACTTCAGGCGCCAGCCCTTCCGGGCCACCGACCATGAAATTGACCGTGCGCGAATCCAGCCGCCAACGGTCGAGTTCGACCGCCAACTGCTCGGTGCTCCAGGGTTTGCCGTGGACTTCCAGCGTGACGATCCGCTCGTTCGGCCCGACCTTGGCCAGCATGGCTTCGCCTTCCTGGCGGATGAATCGGGCCACGTCGGCATTCTTGCCACGGGTATTGAGCGGTATTTCCACCAGTTCCAGCGCCAGCTCGGACGGAAGACGCTTGGCATATTCATGCCAGCCTTCTTCCACCCACTTGGGCATGCGTGAACCGACGGCGATCAGGCGCAGTCGCACAGCAATCCCTTACAGCTGGTCTTTGTTGAGCTTGGTGAAATGCTCGTGGGTGTTTTCCGGGCTGTGATGCTTGGCGTCGGCCGCGCGGCTTTGCTCGGCACCGGCCCACAGGCGTTCCAGGTCGTAGAACTGACGTGCCGAGGCGGTCATCATGTGCACGATCACCAGGTCCAGGTCGAGCAGCACCCAGTCACTGTCGCCCTTGCCTTCTTCGCCCAGCGGCTTGGCGCCCTGCTTTTTGACTTCTTCGCGAACCTTGTCGAGCATCGCGTTGATCTGGCGGTTGGAAGTACCGGTGGCGATGATCATGTAGTCAGTGATGCTCTGCTTGTCGCGAACATCGATGATCTGGATGTCTTGTGCCTTGACGTCTTCCAGGGCAGCCACGGCCAGCTTGACCAGTTCGTCGCCTTTCAGCGGCTCATTGGTGTTGACCGGTTCTGGCAGCGGGGCGCTCTTGAATGTGCCTTTGCGCTTTACTTTGGTTTGGTCTTTGTCAGTCATATAAAACTCGTTTTGCTCGTATATTCGGCGGCTTGGCGACACGTGGATTCGTATCAGTGAAGCACGCCTTGTTCAGTTCGACGCACGGTACAGACCGTGCGCATCGATGTAGGCCAGGACCGCGTCGGGCACCAGGAAACGTACCGACTTACCGCTGGCCAGCAGTTGACGGATCTGGGTGGCGGAAACCGCGAGCGGTGTCTGCCAGACGAATGCAATCTGTCCGCTCGGCCCTTTCAGGGCCAGCGGGTCGCTCACCGAACGCGCTGCCAGCAGGTTGCGCAAGGCATCCGGCGGTTCGCTGTCGGCGTCCGGGCGCTGTAGCACCAGGATATGGCAATGCTGGAGCAACTCTTCCCAGCGGTGCCAAGTGGGCAGGCCGCAAAATGCGTCCCAGCCCAAAAGCAGAAAAACCTGGGTCTCGGCGGGCATTTCAGCGCGCATCGACTCCAGGGTATCAATGGTCCAGGACGGTTTGTCCCGCTGCAATTCGCGGGCGTCCACCACCAGCGGCGGCAATCCGGCCACCGCACATTCGACCATCGCCAGTCGATCCTGCGCCGAGACCTGCGGCGTACCGCGATGAGGCGGCCGCGCGTTCGGCATCAGGCGCAACTCATCGAGCGCCAGCGCTTCGGCGACTTCCAGCCCACCGCGCAAATGGCCGATGTGCACCGGGTCGAACGTGCCGCCCAGGACGCCAATGCGCCGGGGGCGGGACTCGTTGCCGGTTTGCGGCGCTGTCAGGTCGAGGCCGGTCAAGTCAAACCGTCGCCTGGCCGCGCAACTGGCCATCACCGACCACAACGTACTTCTCGCAGGTCAGTCCTTCGAGACCCACCGGGCCGCGGGCGTGCAGCTTATCAGTAGAAATGCCGATCTCGGCACCCAATCCGTATTCAAATCCATCGGCAAAGCACGTCGGCGTGTTGATCATCACCGAGGCCGAGTCGACTTCCGCCACAAAGCGGCGGGTATCGGCGAGGTTTTCGCTGACAATCGAATCGGTGTGATGGGAGCCGTAATGGTTGATGTGTTCGATAGCCTGATCCAGACCGTCGACGACGCGAATCGACAGAATCGGCGCCAGGTACTCGGTGTTCCAGTCGTCTTCGCTGGCGGCAACGGCTTCGATGATCGCCCGGGTGCGCTCGCAGCCGCGCAGTTCGACGCCTTTTTCGCGGAACTGGGCGGCCATCGACGGCAGGAAATCCTTGGCAACAGTTTGATCGACCAGCAAGGTTTCCATCGCACCGCAGATGCCGTAGCGATAAGTCTTGGCGTTGAAAGCAATGCGTTGAGCTTTCGGCAGATCGGCGTGGGCACTGACGTAAACGTGGCAGATACCGTCCAGGTGCTTGATCACCGGCACGCGCGCGTCGCGGCTGATGCGCTCGATCAGGCCACGGCCACCGCGCGGCACGATCACGTCGACGTACTCGGGCATGGTGATCATCGCGCCAACGGCGGCACGGTCTGTGGTTTCAACCACTTGCACCACGGCAGCCGGCAATTCGGCCTCGGCCAGACCGCGCTGAATGCAGGCGGCAATCGCCCGGTTGGAATGAATCGCTTCAGAGCCACCGCGCAGGATGGTCGCGTTGCCGGACTTCAGGCACAGGCTGGCAGCATCGATGGTCACGTTGGGTCGGGATTCGTAGATGATTCCGATCACGCCCAGCGGCACGCGCATCTTGCCGACCTGAATGCCCGACGGACGGAAGCTCATATCACGGATCGCACCGACCGGATCCGGCAGTGCAGCGACCTGCCGCAAACCGACGATCATGCCGTCGATGCGCGCCGGGGTCAGTTCCAGACGCTCCAGCAGTGCCGGTTCCAGACCATTGGCGCGACCGGCAGCCAGATCCTGCTCATTGGCGGCGGCAAGCTCGGCGCGCGCGGCGTCCAAGGCATTGGCAGCAGCCTGCAAGGCGCGGTTTTTCTGCGCGGTGCTGGCACGGCCGATGACCCGGGAGGCTTCGCGGGCGGCGCGACCCAATCGGGTCATGTAGTCAAGAACGGACTCAGTCATGGTCTGCTGGGGTCTTGGCAAAGAGGAAAGCGGCAGATTATAGCTGTCGCGTCCCGGGACTAACAGCGGTGACGGGCGGATGGTCGAAATGAACGCGGATTCGCCGGCGTTCAGGCCCAATTAAGCCGCGCGTTGTTATCATCACGACCTCCTGAGCCTGGATAAACATTGCCTGCCATGTCCAACCTGACCGTTCGCAACCGCGCCGAACGCCTGCCGCTAGGGCTGCCGGACGCCTTTTTCGACCGTGATGCGCAAGTGCTGGCGCAGGATCTGCTCGGCAAAGTCATTCGTCACCGGGTCGGCGATCTGTGGCTGAGCGCGCGAATCATCGAAACCGAAGCCTATTACTGCGCAGAAAAAGGCAGCCACGCCTCGTTGGGCTACACAGAAAAGCGTAAGGCTTTGTTTCTGGATGGCGGCCACATCTATATGTATTACGCCCGTGGCGGTGATTCGCTGAATTTCAGTGCGCAGGGGCCGGGCAATGCGGTACTGATCAAATCCGCCTATCCGTGGGTCGATGAAATCAGCGGTCCGGCGAGTCTGGCGCAGATGCTGCTGAACAATCCCGACGCGCAGGGACGTGCGCGGCTTTCGCAAAAGCTCTGCGCCGGGCAAACCCTGCTGTGCAAAGCGCTGGGTCTGAAGGTGCCGGTGTGGGATGCCAAGCGTTTTGATCATGAAGTCCTTCTGGTAGAAGACACCGGGCCGGCACCTTCGCACATCATTCAAACCACCCGCCTGGGCATCCCCCATGGCCGTGACGAGCACCTGATGTACCGCTTTGTCGACGCCAACTATGCGCAATGGTGCACGCGGAACCCGTTGCGACGGGGTCAGGTCGAAGGCCGGGATTATTTTCTGCTGTAACCACACACTCCTGTAGGAGCTGCCGAAGGCTGCTCCTACAGGAGGCCATTAATGATTTGGAGTTTTTCTGTATGGGCCCATGGCTCGATAGCATTACCGGGTGGCTGGCAGCCAATCCACAATGGCTGGCGGCTGCTGTTTTCATTGTGGCCTTTGTGGAATGCCTGGCGATTGCCGGTTTGATCGTGCCGGGCACCGTGCTGCTGTTTGCCGTCGCCGTGCTGGCCGGCAGCGGCGCCCTGTCATTGAGCGAGACTTTGTTGCTGGGCTTCCTTGGCGGGATTCTCGGCGATGCCGTTTCGTACTTCCTCGGTCGCCATTTCCACCAGAACATTCGGCGCCTGCCGGGGCTACGGCATCATCCGGAATGGATGGCCGGTGCCGAGTCGTATTTCCAGCGCTACGGCATCGCCAGTCTGCTGGTCGGTCGTTTCATCGGGCCATTGCGACCGATGCTGCCCATGGTCGCCGGCATGTGCGACATGCCTTTCCCGCGTTTCGCCGCTGTCAGCCTGCTGGCGGCCGCCGGCTGGAGTCTCGCCTATCTGCTGCCGGGCTGGGCCACCGGCGCGGCCTTCCGCCTGCCATTGCCTGAAGGGTTCTGGCTGGAGGCCGGCATTGTCGCTGGCAGCATCGCCGCAATGGTCGGTCTCAGCGTGAACAGCAGCCTGCGTCGCCACCGTCGCGCGACCATCTGGATCAGCAGCATGAGCCTGTTGATTCTGATTGGTCTGTTCATCGGCTATCCGTACCTGACAGCGCTCGATCAAGGGGTGATGACACTGGTGCAGGAACATCGCCAGCCAATGCTGGATGAAATTGCGGTCACACTGACCCTGATCGGTGAGTTCCGCAACATGCTGCTGTTCAGCGTCCTGCTGACCGGCCTGTTGCTGGTGTGCCGGCAATGGCGTCATGCGATCTTCGTTGGCGGTACGCTGCTGGTGACCGCATTGGCCAACACCGGGACCAAATACTTCTTCGCCCGGGTGCGTCCGGAAGTGCTGACCGACCCACTGACCACTTACAGCATGCCCAGTGGTCATGCCTCAGGTTCGTTTGCACTGTTTCTGACCCTGGCGGTACTCGCCGGCCGTGGCCAGCCGCCACGCATGCGCCTGACCTGGTTGCTGATCGCCTGTATTCCGGCCCTCTCCATCGCCCTGTCGCGGGTCTATCTGGGCGCTCATTGGCCAACCGACGTGCTGGCCGGCGCCATGCTTGCCGCCTGTGTCTGCGCTGCCGCCCTGTGGCTGAGCCAGCGTAAAACCCCACTCAATCCCATGCCGTTCAAGATCTGGTGGTTGATCCTGCCGGCAATGTTGGCGCTGTTCGGATTTTTCGTCCTGCGGCACTTGCCTCATACCTTGTTGCGTTACGCCTATTGAATCTGGCGATACACAAGCCTTAATCCTTCTGCACTGCTCTTTTAGGAATTCTCCGACAAGAGCAGCGCTGTTCTCTTATTCAAACTTACTCGCCCACGGTAAGAATCCTTATTTACCAAACCGCAACTTCGCACACTTCAAACTAAAAACAACCGAAGTTACATATCAATTACGAACCCTAACGCCAGCGCCTTCCATAACTTGAAAAACCGGTTAGATTAAATCCACATATTTGAAACCCTTCGGCACATTCTCACCCATTAAAGTGAGACCGCCTGCACTTGCCTGCCCAACAATCAATTCAACTGACGAAGCGAGGGTTTCAATACATCAACTGATTTCGAGTACGCCATGAGTCCAAAGACACCGCGCAAACCACCCCAGAGCTCAACGCAACAACCTGACGCAAGCACATACCCGCCCCTGCGTACCGAGACACCGTTCACTCCAGGTGGCCCTTCGATTTTCCGGTTACCGGGTTTGCCGAGTGGCCAGAATCCCGTTGACACCGCTGGCGGCCGGCCGGTCGCGGATGGAACCCCGCCTGCCGTGGTCATCCAACCGATGCAGGCGACGAACCCTGCCCGCCTCGCAAACGATAATTCCCCCGACACTTACTGGCTGCGTGACGACTTCCTGCGTGGAATGAAACCGGCGGAGGATGACGGTTTTCGCTGGATCGTCGGACGACAGTTTGTCGACGTCGAATATGAAGGCGACTTGCGCACCACCCATGTCGGCCAGGATGCCGATGGGGTTTATCGCTGCAAGATGGTCACCGAGCGGTCCGCGTCCGGACCGGCGCTGTACCGGAATGAAGGCCGGTTGACCTGGCGCCTGACGGAGCATCCGGCACCCGCCATGGCCTCGACAAAGCGACCTGCGCCGCTACCGGGCGATCAACCGGGGATCGCCCCCGGCGCGAAACGGCCTCGACCTGCCCACCTCGATTCGAATCTGTACAAGGCATCGCTGCGCTCACCGGATGCCCAAGGCTATTACGAACTGGCCCCCGCATTCGGGGCGAACAACGCGATCACGCAATTTGCCTTTATGGACGCTTTTGGTCACTGGATCCCGGTCGATCCGCCCGCAGGCGGATTCGGTGCCCAGCCCACGCTCTTGAAGCATTGGACAGACCATGAGATCTGGCAGGTGTACAACATCCATGGCCAGGATCTCGTGCGTTTTCGCACCGAAGCCCAAGCCAGCGGCAAGAGTCCGCAATGGGCGATTCCCGAAGACACGAACCCGCACCGCGACTTGCTACGCGACACCCTGCGCTGGCTGCACCCAAGCATGAATCCTGCACAGCGCGAAGCATTTCTGCAGTCCTACAATCTGCTGCCCAGCCAACTGGCCCGCTTGCAACAGGACCTGAAGACCGAACTGAAAATGCCGCAATGGGCGCAGGCACACAAACACCTGATCGACGCTCTCGACCATCCGCAGCGCCTCGAGCAACTGAGCCGCGAGGCTGTCGAGGAACTTAACCTCAAGCGTGATGCCCGGCATGACTGGTATAGCCCGGAATCCAGCATGACCGCGCCGGTGCGCGAAGCGCTGCTGGGCAAACTCGGCTATCTGCGCAACAAGAACAATTGTCTGTACCGCACCGACGTGCCGGCGCTGTTCCGTGGCGATGAACGCACACCGTTCGAACTCGCCAATGACGGCTTCATGCTTCCGCGATACCAGCATAAACCGGGCGCCACCACGCATAAGCCGATGAGCGCAACCTTCAGCCTCAAAGAAGGCCTGGTGTACGCAAGGGAGCCTGACCCCGAGTACTTGCGGTTCAACAGCCAGACGAGCAAATACCCGGGGCGGGATGCTGACGATAGCGCCTCGGGCAGCGATGTCAGTGATACCGAGAGCAGCTCATCGTCCGAATGGTCCGACGCCACAAGCCCGGTGCCGTGGGATCGCGATCGCCGCTATGAATCAACACGCACACGTCAGCGGGAAATGTTTCTGTATGTGCTCGACACCCGCGACCTGGAAGTGGTGCCTCATGAAGAAAACATGAGTTTCAATTCAGCGGCCCGCGACACACCCCCCACTTGGTTTCCCTCCGATGACTTCGAAGGGCTGATATCAGTCAGCCGCAGAGGACTGGATGCCGAGCGTATCTGGCTGCTGAATTCGCACCTGAGCAAAGCCGTGAGGATCGATGACCTCAAGGAACAGGCAGGCGCGAACGCCGAGCGCATCGAAGCCGCCACCCATGCCGGACACGAGAACAAATTCGCCTACGACCAGTTGATCGACAACGCCGAAGCAGCCGGCAAACCTGTGCTCAGTCTGTCGGGCAACGGCGACGAATTCGCCTACGCCATCCACTGGCCCGAGTCGACAACGCCGGCGGCTCGGCATCAATGACACACCGGTAGGGACACCGGTCATGCGTTTTCATTAAAGGATTAATGACATGTCAAAACTTATCGCTCCGCCACTTCAAATCGCCAATAGCAGCGTCGTTCAGGTCAATCCCGTCAGCGTCTCGGCCAACCCCCATGCGCCGCCGGCGGGCACGCTCAACGCAGTGTTGCCAGACGACGCTGACGCCCCTTATCGACGCACACTCAAATCTCTCGACAAACATTTCGGCCCCTTGCGCATCGGCGAAATACTCACCAGCCGCGTCGAACTCCTGGCCTTGGGCGCGACCGTGCACGGCCAAGTCATCAGCCCGGCGAATGCCGGCATGCAGCGCGTGGATCAACACTTTCTCGACGGACTTAATTTCGATGCAGACCGGGTGCAGGCGCGTCTGTTGTCCGTCGACAATCCGGACAGCAATGTAGCGGCGATGCTGTTTTATGAAATCGCCTGCAAGCGCTCGGTCGATGCCGGGCCGCTGTTCGTCGCCGATATAACCATTGCCACCGGCAGCGCGGTGGACCGCCTGAACCAGTTGGGCAAGGCTGCGCAAAAACTGGATATTCATCGCGCCGACGCACTGGAAAATGCCCCGGGCTGGATCAGCAAAAACAAAAGCTATTTGATGAGCGGCGCCGGGGTCGGCATGCAGGCGTTCGGCATCTACAGCGGCTACAAGGCGATGATTGATGCGATCAAGCACGGAGACACGCTGGAAGCGGTTTTCCAGGGTGGCTCGATCGCCGCCGAGTTCGGCTCACTGATCATCGAACGCGGGCTGACCAAGACCGGTGAGGCCATGCTCAGAAACGGCGGCAACGCGCTGAAGTATTTCCCGCTGACCTCGGTGGGCAAATACATGAGCCGCGGTGCCGGGATGTTCGCCAGCGCCATCACCTTGCCCTTCGACATTGTCGATGCCATCAAGTCGTTCAATGCCGCCGCCGCGGCGCAGGGCAAAGAGGCCCAGGATCATTACGTCAGCGGCGGTCTTAGCGTCGCCGGGGCGGGTATCAGCCTGGTGCTGGGCGTCGCCGCACTGGCCGGGTTTGGCAGCGTCGCCGGGCCGGTCGGACTGGTCGCCGCCGGACTGCTTATCGCCGCCTCGATGATCTACCAGGCCGCCCGAGTGGTGGACGACATCGATGACTACATCGAACTGACGTTTGAAGAACGCATGCGCTCGGGCTGGTTCGCCTTCACCAACAAGGAACTGGACCAGGACGTACTGGATCGCTTCAAGCTCGCCAAGGGCTATCGGGACCACCAGCGACAACTGCAGTTGTCGGCCAAGGACATGCTGGAGAACGCCTACAAACACACCATCGAACACGTGATCAACGGTGCCTTTCAGGTTGAATTGAAGCCCGTTGAAATCTGGCGCTACCAGTGGGACGAAAGCGCTGGCCAACAACCGTTCAAGCTCGACAACCAGGCCGTGGTTGTCGACGGCGATGACGTGATCGATGCCGGCAAAGGCCTGCCCGCCAACCTCAAAGGCAAAGTGTCGGGCAGTGCCGGTGATGACAAAGGCATTTTCTGGCGCTTGGGTGACGGCAATGACCGGGTTATCGGGGTCCGGGACAAGCCCAATCTGTTCACCTATCGCGCGGATCACAAGGCTTTGACCGGAGGCGACAGGGACGATGCGTTCTATCAGGACATTACCGAGCAGCAATTGAACCTCACCAGCAAACCGGCCCACCTCAATGTGCTGGACGGCGGCGCAGGTGCCGACACCCTGGCCTTCGAAGGCAGCCGCCCGCTCAGCGACACCCGCCATATCGGTCACGACATCAACCTGCACAGTGGCAGGGTGGCGCTGCGCGGTCTTGATCCTGAGGAAAATGCCGTTGACGTCGCGCAGCTCACGTCGATCGAAAACGTCTCGACCCTGCGCAGAGGCACCAGCCGCGTCAGCGGAAACGACGCGGCCAACCGGATTTCCGCCAATGGCTACGACCGCATCAGCGCCGGCGCCGGCGATGACACGATTGCCGTCTACGGAGTGGACTGCCGGGTGGACGGCGGCAGCGGCGCAGATCGTTTTTACATCGCCAGCAGCAACGCCCGCACGACCATCAACGAGGACGCTGAAGCGTCGAGTCTGATCGAGTTCGGCTGGCCGGCGGAGGTCATCCAGCGTTGGCAGATCGTCGGCACTGCGCTGGTGATCAGCTCATTGCGCGGCAAGGATGGTAACGACCCGGAACATGTACTGACACTCGAAAATGTCTACCAGTGGGTCGATGGCAAACGCCTGCTGAACAATGACCGTTTCCGTTTCAAGACCGAGGATGGCTATGAGCTGCTGGTCCAGCTACCCCAGCAGCCAGGTGAGGTGCTGCAGCAGGATATAACCCCCGTCGTTGTCGTCATCGGCCAACCCGCCGCTGCACCGCAAATCGTTAACGGCGGCATGATCGAGATCGCCGAACAGGGCTTGAAGCAGCACTTTGTTGCTCGCACCGAGCGTCCGGTGGAATTCGTTGCCCAGCGCAATACCGCCGAAACGTCCCGCACTGTTTATCTGGAATTCGACAACGCCGAAATAATCGATGTGCAGGTCAGTTATGAGGTGCAGGTGCGCAAAGGCGTCTCTGGGACGACCCACTTGTACTACACAGACTTCACCCTGTCGGTCTCCCTGCCGTCGAAATTGGTCATGTTCAAAGGTGTGGTCCAGCCCATCGCGGCAGCCACCGGTTACAGCGGCAGAAACAACCTGAAAGTCACCACCCCACGCCTGCAGCAGGATGTTGTGCTGGTGCTGCAGGACCAGGTTTCCTACCGCCTGCAAGTTCCCGCACTGGATTATGAAGACGATGTAAAAAACCCCGGCACCCGCGTACGCAGCACGCGAAGTTGCCTCAAGCAACGCAATGGCAACTATCGCTTTGTCAGACCATTGGCCAGCGTGAAACCGCTGATAACGGCAGAACCCAGTCGCATCACCATCGACACCGGTTCGCACACCGGCATCTATGTACTCGATGGCCAGAGCTCGATGTACGATGTCCATCTGGCCAGCAACACCATCATTCGCCTTTCGACGCCAGGCGCTGCAGCGAAAACCGCCGATGCGTCGACCTGGACGCTGTACACCGACAAAATGAAAGAAACGGTCACCCGCGACGACATCCAACTGGACGGCAATCGTCTGCACATCGCCAGCGTCACCGTCGAATTGCCCGATATCGAAGACGACGTCCCGGTGGAATCCATCAGCGTGGCCACTTCGGCCGGCCATATTTATGAAGTGTCGCTGTTGTTTGAAGTGCTGCAGCTTTACGTCATCGATGCACGTGGCTACGCCGATATCGAAGCTCTGTTGGCCGAGATCAATGCCCATCAACAGCGAAACGAACTGGCAGCAAGGGTTCATGTAACCCACGTCGGAATCGACGCCGGAACGATCGGTACGGTGGTTTACAACGCAGTAAGGAAACACTGGGCGCTGGCCAGCGATCCACAGATACGAATCAACCCGCAAGACCTGGTCTTTTCCAACGACAAGACCTGATCCTCGCCACGTGCCCGTATGGACCTGACGTCCACACGGGCACCCGTCCTCCTCAGCCTACGGACAGGCTGACTCGCAAAAAAAGGAGTTTATTCATGCGTCAAAAACCCGGGCTACGGCCTAAATCACCTTCAGTCGAAACGCCCGCCACCTCAACACTGGCCTCCGCAGATCATTCGCCGAGCAGAGCGATAGTTGCAAACCCTGAAAACATTCCGGGGCCTATACCCGTCGAGGCGCCCTCTTCACCCAAGCGAGCTCGTCTGGAGGAACCCGGGACCTCCCAAGCAAAAACCTCACCCATCGAAGTGAGCGTCACATCGAGATCCGCCACAGACAGACAGGACTTTTCGATGACGTCGCTGGAAGATTTCGCCCATCCGTATTTCGGCGATCTGCCAGGTCCGAATGAAGCCGGTATCCGGCGTTATCTCGCCAAGGACTGGGTGGACGTGCGACTGCCAGGCTCAGAAGGCCGACACCACGTTTGTGTTCAATATGATGCCGACCTCAGGGCCTATCGGGCGATATCCTCCTGGCGCCTGGCACCAGGCCCACCCATTTACCGGACCACGCAAGGCCATCTGTGGAGCCTGGATCGGCACCTCACCCTCCTCAACGTCGATGACTACACGTTTTCCGCGACACCGAATGCTGACGGTTACTACACCTTTCGCGCTCTCGAAACGAGCGGCGATGACGCCATCCTCGGCTATGCCATCAAGGATCCGGAGCATCACTGGATTGCCATCGATCCCGCGCAGGCAAAACGCGACAGGAAAGCCGATGCGCCACTTGCGCAATGGTCGGATCAGGACATCCAGCGCATGTACATTCTGGATGACACCCGGATTGCCGCCTTCCGCGCAGAAGCACAAGCGGCCGGTAAGCCACCGGACTGGGCTCTTCGCGCGCAGAACACCGAAGACCATCTGTTTGTCGCTGATTCTTTGAAGTGGCTGCATCCACACATGACCCTTGCCCAGCGCCTGCAATTGCAGCGCAGCTATAACCTGACCCAGAACCAGCTGTGTCGGCTGCGCACAGAGTCGGGCGACGGCCAGATACCGCAATGGGCTGAACAGCACAAACGCCTGACGCTCGATGCGACCAATGAGCAGCGCTTCAAGCTGATCGGCGAGGAGCTGGAAAACTACGTTGAGGAATTACGGAGTCAAGGGCTGGCCCTCGCCCACCATTGGCCCGCCACCCGCTACAGCGACGCCTTTTTGGCCGACTACGCGACCCACCTCGGCTACCAGCGAACCCGCCACGGCATGTTATATCGCACCGACATTCCGGCGATGTTCCGCGGCGAAACCCGATTACCCTTCGAGTTGGCGCGGGATGATCGAATGATGCACCGTAAAGGCAATCCCAAGGGCACCACGAACAAGCGCGCATTGAGTGCAACGTTCGGACTGCATGACGCCACCGCCTACGCGGCGACCAAGGGCGGCTTCTATCACGAGCTGCATTACAACTCGCAGGCCAATCGCTTTCCCGGGGTGAATCCTCAAAGCTCGAAAACACGAACCGGCGAATCCTCCGACTCGGGCAGCAGTTCGGTGTCGGAGGGTAAACGAACCGGCGACGAGACCGACTCTGACAGCTCGTTCGTTTTCGATGATTCGAAAGATTATGTATCCACGCGCCGCCAGCAAACCACGTCATTCGTCTACGCCATTGATACCCGAGGCCTGGAAGTGGTGCCGGGGGCGGAAAACAAGGCATTCAACCCCGCTAACGGCACATTCCTCTTCGACGACCTGGAAGGGCATATCTCCACGCCCACACGCGGCATCAGTGCCGAGCGGATCTGGCTGGTGCGTTCCGACCTGACAAAAGCCGCCCGGGTCAAGGATGTGCTGACACAGGCGGGTGACCGGGTCGCGGCCATCGAGCAGGCCACCTGGGCGGGAACCGACAGTCGTGCTGCCGGGTATTTTGGCGCCAACGCCTATGACAGCCTTATCGATGAAATCGCCGGTTCTGGCGGCGTGATACTGGATCTGCCCAAAGGCGACAAGACGTTCGCCGACGACATTGTCTGGCCGGTACCCGAGCACGACCGGCCCTGACCCTGTTCAGCCATTGGATGGCTGACTCAACCACATGGAGTGACATTTATGCGCCAAAAACCCGGGCCGCTGCGCCCATCCCCCACACCCGAAACGCCCGGCACCTCGACCTCCCGGCCTGTGCCCTACGATCGTCCTGTCGAACTGGATTCCCGTCTACCTGGACGCATCAAACCGGACGGTTCAACCGAATCGCCGGGCATTCACTCCGACAGTCCTCACAGCAGCACCGAGAGAGTCGAGCACGGCATTACGATTACGCAAATGCCCGAAACGCAGACACCTCAACGTCGAGCAGCGACATCACCTCTGGAGCCCTATTTGCAGAATGTCGACGAGTCGTTGAGTCACAATGCCGAAGGATTGAAGGTGTACAAGGGTCGAACATTCGCTGACATCGCCAACGACGACGGGGCAGCCGCCGGACTGACGGTGATGGTGGCGTTTCACGATCTGATCAAAACCTACCGCGCCCGGTTACCCAGTGAGCGGGTGCCATCAGGACCTCCGCTTTATCGCGTGGCCGACAGTAATGTCTGGAGCCTGAACAAGCCGATCGAATACTACGACCCGATGCAATACGCCTCGTCTTATACCGTGGATGCACGGGGATACTACTCAGTTCACGAACACCGGGCGGTGGAGCACGCTGGCCCGTATGGCAAGTGGATTGAGTTCATCGTGGTGAAGCGAGAGGCAGGTTTCGCCTTTATCGATGAGCATCGACGCTTGATTCGGGTTGATCCGGACGAGGCACGGGGCGATACATCTGTCCCGCTCAAACTTGCGCATTGGAGCGATGGTGATATTTGGAGCCTATACCGCCTGAAGGGCGCGCAGGCCCTGGTCTTTCGAATCGAAGCAGAAGCCCTGGGAAAAGCACCAGACTGGGCCACGCGTTTCAACGAGCCGGATACGCGCAAATTTCTCAGCGACTCATCGAGATGGTCTTATCCACAGAAGTCCGAGACGGAACGTGCGCAAATCCTGCGCAGCTACAACTTGAGCATGGCTCAGCAAAACCGACTGCGACAAGACATGGAGCATGGGCGGTTCCCAGAATGGGCCGAACAGCACAAACGCCTGACTCAGAATCTGTCGGACGACAGCCGCTTTGAGCAGATTGCAGAAGAATTGCAGCCTCTTATACTAAGAATGAGAGAGGGAGGCCAGACCCCTTACTTCGACTCGCATCCCGTTGAGCAGCGCTATGAAGAGAGCTTTCTGAAGAGCTATCTGGAACATGCCGGCTACCAGCGCAATCAGCATGACTACCTTTATCGAACGGACATTCCCGCCATGTTCCGCGCCGATTTGCGCACGCCCTTCGAACTGGCTCGGGACAAACGCTTGGTGAAGTTAAGGGGGAATCCCTCCGATTCCACGACCAAATCGGCCTTTAGCGCGACATTCGGTGCGGCCAATGCTTTGAGCTACACGGGATTTGATTACTACTCCAACCCTCGGCACTACAACACTCAGGCGAACCTGTATCCAGGGCATTTTTCTGACAGTGATTCCTCTAGCGGGTATCGACATAATTCGGCTGAAGAATCTGATACATCCTTTGAAATGGATCACTCGCGTGACTATCCATTGCTCCGTCGCAAACAAACATTGGGCTTTGTGTATGTCATCGACACCCGCGGCATTGAAGTGGTCCCGCGAGTCGAAAACATTTATCTGAACGACAAGGATTTTGACGGGGACAAACTGGAAGGCCGGATATCAATGCCCACACGTGGGATCAGTGCAGAGAGGATCTGGTTGGTGAACTCGGACCTGAGCCAAGCGGCAAGAGTCGAGGATATTTTGCGCGAGGCCGGGGACAACGCTGAGGCTATCGAGAAAGCCACATGGGCAGGAGCCGATTTCATGCGGTATGGCGCTACCGAATATGACCAGTTGATCAATCGAATAGCCCACGCCGGTGGCGTTGTGTTGAAGCTGCCCAAAGGTGAAAACAGCTACTCCAACGATGTGACCTGGCCGGTACCCGAGCATTACCGAACCTGAAAAAAGGCGCCATTCATCCAGACATGAATGGCGCCTTTTTATGGAGTAGCGGCTGGGCGCTATTGGATAACCTTGATCACAAATATTGCCGGTTTGTGATTGAAGGCGTTATGCCCCGTCCTGTTAGGATCGACGTCGAGGAATGTGCTCATTCCGCTGCTTATATGGCGATACAAGGGCTTGTCATCAGGTTCGCGGATCAACTCCAGATAGGCAGGACCGGATTCGATATCACTGAAGGAGGCCTTTGAAGCACCAGACTTGCTGATTGAAAAGTATTGCTCTGGCGCACGGGTACTGGCCAACAGATTATGAGTCTTGTCCTCTATGAATAACCGCGCACCATCGAATATTCCCGCGAGCACAAGGCTGATTGCATATACGTCACCCTTTGGGACGAACTTCAACAACAGTGGTGTGTCGTCATCATGGTCAGCCAGCGTTATGAAGCTGGACACGCGCGAATCCGCCAACCCCACTTCGGCATCCAGTTTTTCTGCCTTGGTTATGCGAAGGTCACGCAAAGCCTGTTGCAGACGTAGTTGATTAAGTACCACTGGCCGGCCATCAAGATAAAGATGCGCAGTGAATGTCTGGTTATTTGTTTTTGCTAAAGCCATGGGATTGCCCACCTGTAAACACCCCGCCGTCAATTAGCCACGACGACAGGCAATGCTGAAAAAGGAAATAATCAAACCGCAGTCGCAGTCACTACGCTGGTGGCGGACGCCGACATCCGTGGCACTTCGCCGCCAGGAACTTTTTCAGATTTTCGTTTACGCCGGGCTATTACCATCCGGTCCGCATAAGTGGATGCCGCCTCAATCACGTGGCTAACGTTATGATCCGTCTCGGCATGTTTCAAAATATACTTGCCGGCAATATCATCCCAAAACGCCCATTCATCTTCATAGACAGTCATGCTTTCATCCTTATTTTTATTCAAGTTATCCGCTCCCTGCGGACAACTTGAAATTAAGACAAAGACAAAAGCAAAACAATGCTGGCAGGCGCCATCAGTTAATTCAAAGTGCAACTAGGCGAACAATTCACCTTGTAGTTCGTCGAGCAGCGCCTGAATTGCATCCAGCCGCTGCTGGGGATCATCGAGTTGTAACAGATCGATCTTGTCTTCTTCGGCGAAGGGCAGCAGATAGGCCAACTGATTGGCCAGCGATTGCTGACCCAGCGCTTCAGTGCCCATGTCCAGCGCTTCCACCATCGGGTGCTCGGCCAGTGCCTTGAGCAACGCCACCAGATCAGCATCCTCGTCCTGTAACGGTTGCTCGGGTTCGTCATCCAGCCAGTCGACATCGGCGAGGATCAACTGATCGCGCTGCACCTCGGTACGCAACACCGCGAACCGCCGCCCGCCCTGCACACGAATGCCGAGCAAGCCGTTGTCCTGCTGCTGAAAGTCGGTGATGCGCGCTTCGCAGCCGACCCGAGCAAAACCTTCTGGCGCGACGCCGACTTCGTGGCCATCAAGGATGCACACCACACCGAAACCGCCACCCTGCTTCATGCAGCGGCCGATCATGTCGAGATAGCGCGCCTCGAATATCTGCAAATCGAGGTTGCAGCCGGGAAACAACACGGTGTTCAGCGGGAAAAGCGGCAGACTCATAGACATTTCCTTACACCACCATCGACACCGCCAGCGGCAGGAAGACTGCCGTGGCCACGCCCATCAGACTCATCGCCAGCGCCGCAAACGCGCCGCACTCATCACTTTCCTGCAACGCCACCGACGTGCCGACCGCATGCGCGGTCATGCCCAGCGCCATGCCGCGCGCCTCGGGACTGTGCACGCCGAGGCGGGTCAACAACGCCGGGCCGAAGATCGCACCGATCACCCCGGTGATCAACACGAATACCGCCGCCAGCGCCGCAACGCCACCAATCTGCTCAGCCACCAGCATTGCGATCGGTGAGGTCACCGACTTCGGCGCCATGGTCATCAGAATCATGTGCTCGGCACCGAACCACCAGCCCAGCAACACGCCCATGCCCGTCGCGACCACCCCGCCTATCACCAGCGTAGTAAAAATCGGCCAGAACAATTGGCGAATACGCCGCAGGTTGAGATACAGCGGCACCGCCAGTGCCACGGTCGCCGGGCCAAGCAGAATGCTGAGGATCTCGGTGCTCTTGCGATATTCGGCATAGGTCAGGCCACAGCCGACCAGCACACCGATCACCAACAGCATGGAGACCAGCACCGGTTGCAGAAAGATCCAGCGGGTTTTCTCGAAAGCCGCCAGCACCAGTTGATAGGCGCCGAGGGTGATGCCGATGCCGAACAGCGGATGATGGATAACGGAGGCCCAGGCGCCCTGCCAGTCAAAGAGCATCAGGACTCCTCCGACGTGGGGGCGTGCCGTTTGACCAGGCGTTGCATCAGCACCCCGGCGAAGGCCATCGACAGGATCAACGACAGCACCAACGCACCGACAATCGCCCAGAAATCCGCGGCAATGTCGCTCGCATAAACCATCACGCCCACGGCCGGGGGCACCAGCAGCAATGGCAGATAGCGCAGCAGGCTGCCAGCAGCGAGGTTCAGCGGCTCCCCCACTTCACCGCGAACGATCAGGAAGACCAGCAACAGCAGCAGACCGATGATCGGCCCCGGCAGCACTGGCAAGAGCAAATGATTGAGCGCCGTGCCGAGCAATTGGAACAGCACCAGCAGGGTCAGGCCACGTAGCAACATCCGACATCTCCGTCTTACTTTTCACCCAGCAGGGGCTCGGCATTATAAGCACGCCTGCGCTATGGATCGGCATTCGCCAAAAGCATGGTCGATTGACCGGAGCAAATCGCCATGATGATCTACAGTGGTTCGCAGGGCGGTCAAATCCCCCACCTGAAAAACTATAAAACCGATGAACCCAAGGAGAGTCTCAATGCCCTATGTTCCCGTTGCAGAGCTCAAAGATTATGTCGGCAAGGAACTCGGACGTTCCGAATGGCTCACCATCGATCAGGAACGCATCAACCTGTTCGCCGAAGCCACCGGTGATTATCAGTTCATTCACGTCGACCCGGTCAAAGCCGCGCAAACGCCATTTGGCAGCACCATTGCCCACGGTTTCCTGTCGTTGTCGCTGATCCCGAAATTGATGGAAGACATCCTGATTCTGCCGCAAGGCGTGAAGATGGTGGTCAATTACGGGCTGGACAGCGTGCGTTTCATCCAGCCAGTGAAGGTCAATTCCAAGGTCCGCCTCAAGGTCGATCTGGGCGAAGTGACCGAGAAAAAACCGGGCCAGTGGCTGCTCAAGGCCACCGCGACACTGGAGATAGAAGGCTCGGACAAACCGGCCTATATCGCCGAACCACTGTCGCTCTGCTTCGTCTGATGGTTCTGGATGCGAAGCAGCGCACGCTGTTTCGCGTCAACACTGTTTTTACCGGCTGCATTAGGTCACATAGCTGCGGCATACTCGGTCGCCTAATTGCCCGGATCCCGCTATGCGCTCACTCGCTCGTCTTGCACCCCTTGCCTTGACCCTGATGCTCACCGCGTGCGGCGACGGCGAATCGCTGCTGCCCCCGGATGCGCGCCTGCCCGACGGTGGACGCTATCGTGGTGAACTGGTCGATGGCTTGCTGCAAGGTCAGGGCCGCGTCGACTACCCCAACGGCAGCTGGTATGCCGGGCAGTTCGATAAGGGTCAGTGGCATGGTCAGGGCGAATGGCATGGCAGCAACGGCGAGGTCTATCGCGGACAGTTTCAGCAAGGCCTGTTCGACGGCCAAGGCAGCCTGACCACCAACGCCAGTAGTTACACCGGCGGCTTCAAACAGGGACGCCGCGAAGGCGAAGGCACCCTGAAAGAAAACGCCATGACCTACCGTGGCGAGTTCAAGGCCGATCAATATTCCGGGCTCGGCCGTCTGGAAATGGACGACGGCAGCTCCTATCAAGGCCAGTTCGCCCACGGCAAGCCCAACGGCGAGGGCCAGCGCGGCGATGCCAGCGGTAACTCGTTCAGCGGGCATTTCGTCAACGGTCAGCTGGAAGGCAAAGGCACCTTCAACAGCGCGGACGGCGATATCTACGTCGGCGGCTTCAAGAACAATCAACTGCACGGCAAAGGTCGCTACGAAAACGCCGACGGCGATGTCTGGCTCGGCCAGTTCAAGGAAGGCGCGCTGACCGGCAAGGGCGAACTGATCGGCGCCGACGGTAGCCATTACATCGGCACGTTCAGCGACTGGCGCTTCAGCGGTCAGGGCCGCTTGAACCTGTCCGATGGCAGCTTTTACATCGGCGGCTTCGACAACGACAGTTACTCCGGACGCGGCACCCTGGTGCTCACCGATGGCAGTGTGATGAGCGGCACCTGGGTCAATGGCCAGCGCGTGCGCGACGCCGACGGCAAGTTATTGCCCGATACGCTCGAACTCGGCTTGCTCGCTCAGGGCCGCCTGCTTGATGACGCGTTGGCCGCCATTCCCGCGTCGACCCCGGCGGTCGAGTTGTACACGTTGACCCTCGGCGGCGACGGCAAACAAAGCGTATTCCTGCGCGAATCCGACTACGTCGCCAACATGCTCAACACGCGCTTTGGCGCTTATGGCCAGGTCCGTCTGGTCAACCACCGTGACCACCTCGGCGACCGGCCGATGGCCACCCGCGAGAACCTGCGTCGTGCCGCGCAAACGCTGGCCGAACGCAGCGGCCCGGAAGATCTGCTGTTCATCTACCTGACCAGCCACGGCACCGCCGAGCATGAGTTGGTGCTCGACCAGCCGCGCATGGAACTGGCCGACCTGCCCGCCGATGAACTCGCCGCTGTACTGGCGCCGCTGAAAAATCGCGACAAGATCATCGTGATTTCGTCGTGCTACTCCGGCGGCTTTATCCCGGCGCTGAAAGACGAACGCACGCTGATCATGACCGCCTCGCGCGCGGATCGGGTGTCCTTCGGCTGCTCGGAAGAAGCCAACTTCACCTACTTCGGCGATGCACTGTTCGCCCAGGCGCTGAACCAGACCGATGATCTGGAGCAAGCCTTCAAACTGGCCAAGGCCACCGTCGCCGAGCGTGAACTGGCGGATAATTTCGAAGCGTCGGAGCCGCAGATCTGGGCGCCGAAAACCGTGCTGTCGCACTGGCAACTGCTGCGCAAACAGCAAGCCAGAAAAGCATTGCAGAGTGCTGCATTGAACGACGGAGCGACAAAGAGCAACTAAGCTGAACAGTATCAAGGGAGAGACACTATGTACTTGACGCCTCAGCACGTATTGCTTGCCGGAGCCACCGGTTTGACCGGTGAACATCTACTCGACCGTTTGCTCAACGAGCCGACGATTTCTCGCGTGCTCGCCCCTTCCCGTCGCCCCTTGGCCGAACATCCGCATCTTGAAAACCCGGTGGGCGATCCGCAGGTGTTTCTGCCGCAACTCAGTGGCCGCGTCGACATCGCCTATTGCTGCCTCGGCACCACCATCAAACAGGCCGGCTCTGAAGCAGCGTTTCGCGCGGTGGATCTGGACATGGTGGTGGCGTTCGCCAAACGCGCGCGGGAGATGGGCGCGCGGCATCTGATCGTGATCAGCGCAATTGGCGCGGATCCGAAATCGTCGGTTTTCTACAATCGGGTCAAAGGCGAAATGGAGCAGGCCTTGCGTGCGCAGGACTGGCCGCAATTGACCATTTGCCGGCCTTCGCTGTTGTTGGGTGAACGGACCGAACCACGTCTGGCCGAGCAACTGGCCGCGCCGTTGTCAAAGCTGATTCCGGGTAAATACCGGGGCATCGAAGCGTGCCAATTGGCGCGGGCGATGTGGCGGTTGGCGCTGGAAGAGCAGGATGGGGTGCGGGTGATCGAGTCGGATGAGCTGCGCAAGCTGGGCAAATAATCTTCCGCCGCATGATCGTTCCCACGCTCTGCGTGGGAACGCAGCCACGGACGCTCTGCGTCCCAAAGCGTGACGCAGAGCGTCACCGGAGGCGTTACCACGCAGAGCGTGGGAACGATCTGTCTAACTACAAGCCGCCCGTTGCCTGAAAACTCACGCCAATCACCGTGAGCAGTGACAACGGCAGCAACAACGTATCGAGTAATGCACTCGCCGGCAGATCCACCCCCGGATAGCTCGGCGCTTCAGCCCCGAACCGATCCATCGCGCAACACCCGCCATTCAATGCATACAAGTCCAGCCGCGTCCCGGAATACACCACCGGCGCGCCCGGTTTGGCGGCGTCGAGAGTGCGCGCAGTGGCGCAACCGGTCAGTTGCAGCGCCAGCAAAATCGCCAGCAGCTTATTCATCGCTGCTCAGATGATGCTCACCCCAACGTGGCAGCATGTCCTGGGGAATGCCGAGCAGATTGAGAATCCGCGCAACAACGAAATCGATCAGGTCATCGATGGTCTGCGGCTGATGATAGAAACCCGGTGAGGCCGGCAGAATTGTCACACCCATGTTCGACAGCTTGAGCATGTGCTCCAGATGAATACTCGAATAGGGCGCTTCGCGCGGCACCAGAATCAATTGGCGACGCTCTTTCAAAGTGACATCAGCCGCACGCTCGATCAGGTTGTTGCAAGCGCCCGTGGCAATTGCCGATAGCGTGCCCGTGGAGCACGGCACCACGACCATCGCCGCCGGCGCGCCAGAGCCCGAAGCCACCGGCGACATCCAGTCTTCCTTGCCGTACACGCGGATCTGCCCGGCGGCAGCCCCGGTGTATTCGGTCAGGAAGGCCTGCATCATTTGCGGCTTGGGCGGCAGCGTCACATCGGTCTCGGTGGCCATCACCAGTTGCGCAGCCTTGGAGATCAGGAAGTGCACCTCGCGATCTTCCCGCACCAGGCAATCGAGCAGGCGCAAGCCGTATTGCGCGCCAGACGCGCCGGTCATCGCCAGCGTGATGCGTTCGGGGCCATTGCTCTCAAAATGAGTGTTCATTGCAGCGCCTCGGCGAGTTTGCCGTGCAGGCCGCCGAAGCCGCCGTTACTCATGATCACCACATGCGTGCCCGGCTGCGCCTGGCTCTTCACGCGCTCGATGATGCCTTCCAGCGAGTCGCTGACGATCGACGGCACGGTGCACAACGCGGCGGTGCCGGCCAGGTCCCAGCCTAGGTTGGCCGGGGCGTACCAGATCACCTGATCGGCATCGACCACGCTGTCCGGCAAACCATCACGGTGCGCGCCGAGTTTCATCGAGTTGGAGCGCGGTTCGATGATCGCGATAAGAGGCGCGTCGCCGATGCGTTTGCGCAGGCCGTCGAGGGTGGTGGCAATGGCAGTCGGGTGGTGGGCGAAGTCGTCATAGATGGTAATGCCGCGTACTTCAGCGACCTTCTCCATGCGGCGTTTGACGTTCTTGAACGCGCTCAGGCCAGCGATGCCCATCGACGGCACCACGCCCACATGACGCGCAGCCGCCAAAGCAGCCAAGGCGTTGGCGACGTTGTGCTGACCGGTCAGCTCCCATTCGACGGTGCCTTGCGACACGCCTTCGAACATCACTTCAAACGCCGAACCGTCTTCGCTGAGCAGTTTGACCTGCCATTGGCCGCCGGCACCGGTGGTCTGCACCGGGGTCCAGCAGCCCATTTCGATCACCCGTTGCAAGGCCGGCTCGGTGGTCGGATGGATGACCAGGCCTTCGCTCGGGATGGTCCGCACCAAGTGGTGGAATTGCCGCTCGATCGCTGGCAGATCCGGGAAGATGTCAGCGTGATCGAACTCAAGGTTATTGAGGATCGCTGTGCGCGGACGGTAGTGGACGAATTTCGAGCGCTTGTCGAAGAAGGCGCTGTCGTACTCGTCGGCCTCGATCACAAAGAACGGCGTACCGCCTAAACGCGCCGACACCGAGAAGTTCTGCGGCACGCCACCGATCAGGAAGCCCGGGCTCATGCCGGCGTGTTCCAGGACCCAGGCGAGCATGCTGCTGGTGGTGGTCTTGCCATGCGTACCGGCAACCGCCAATACCCAGCGACCTTGCAGTACATGGTCAGCCAGCCATTGCGGGCCGGACACGTAAGGCAGGCCTTTGTTCAGGACATATTCCACCGCCGGATTGCCGCGGGACATGGCGTTGCCGATTACCACCAGATCCGGTGCCGGATCAAGTTGCGCTGGATCGTAGCCCTGCGTCAGTTGAATGCCCTGGGCTTCCAGCTGCGTGCTCATCGGCGGATAGACGTTGGCGTCGGAACCGGTCACGTGATGGCCCAGCTCTTTGGCCAAGACTGCCATCGAGCCCATGAAAGTCCCGCAGATACCCAGAATATGAATGTGCATAGTCGACCTCGTAAAACATGGCCGCAGGTTAGCGTAGGGAGGGGGAAATCGCACTCTTTAGGTGAGGGGCGGGGTGGATGGGCCGTAACATCTCGACTCGACTGCAGACTGCCGCCCTCACCCCAGCCCTCTCCCAGAGGGAGAGGGAGCCGATCTGCGTCGTTTTCAAATCCTGAGTTAGGTTCGATATTTCAGGTCGGCGTAGATCAGTAGATCTGGACTCGGCCAGTCCACTTTTCGCCGGGCGAGGGAGCCGATCTCGGTGGCTTTCAAATCCTGAGTTCGGCTCAATATTTCAGGTCGGCGTAGATCATTAGACCGACTCGGTCAGTCCCCTCTCCCTCCGGGAGAGGGCTAGGGTGAGGGCCTTACTAACTGACCCGCCGCTCAATCCCATGCTTACGTAGCTTCCTGTAAAGAGTGTTGCGGCTGACACCCAGTTGCTGAGCCGTTTGGGTCATGTGCCAGCGGGTTTGCTCCAGCGTATTGAGCAGAGCCAACCGTTCGGCGTCTTCCAGCGGATGATCGGACTCCTTAACCGCTAATACTGCCGGACTCCCCTGCCGAATCATCACCGGTAAATCCTCAACACCGATCCGCCCTTCATCACACAACGCCGCCAGCGTACGCAGCACATTGCGCAACTGCCGCACATTCCCCGGCCACTTGAAGGCCAGCAAAGCCTGTCGCGCCGGCTCTTCGATCAGGATCACTTCAGCGCCCGCCTCTTCAGCCAGCAGAAAATCCAGCAACTGCGATTTATCACTGCGCTCGCGCAAAGCCGGCAACGCCACTTCCAGGCCGTTCAGCCGATAATACAAATCCTCGCGGAAGCTGCCGTCCGCAACCCGATCCAGCAGATGGCGGTGGGTGGCGCTGATGATCCGCACGTTGACCGCTTCCGGCTCGCCGCCAATCGGTACCACCTGCCGATCCTCAAGCACCCGCAACAGCCGAGTCTGCAAGGCCAGTGGCATATCGCCGATTTCATCGAGGAACAACGTGCCGCCATCAGCCTGTTGCAACTTGCCACGCATGCCGTCCTTGCGCGCACCGGTGAAGCTGCCGCCGCGATAGCCGAACAGTTCGCTCTCGATCAGGCTCTCGGGGATGGCCGCACAATTAAGGGCAACAAAAGCTTTGCTCGAGCGTTGACTGGCCTGATGCACGGCCTTGGCGAAGGCTTCTTTGCCGGAGCCGGTTTCGCCGTTGATCAACAGAGGTACGTCGCGCTCGAAGACGCGCAAGGCTTTTCGGAAGTCAGCCTGCAATGCCTCATCACCGAGACAGATACCCGACAAGCGCGGTGCCTCAGCCACCACCGGCGTCGATAGCATCGGTACAGGTTTGCGCGATTCCCCGCGCAACACAGCAAACAAATGTCGCCCGTCACGGGTGCGCAGTGGCCAACTGGCACTGGCATTGGCACTCGCGCGGCCCAGCAATTCATCCAGTGAACAATCGAAAAACGCCTCGACCGGTTTACCCAGCAAGCCGCCGCGAATATGCCCGAGCAAGTTCAGCGCACTCTGATTGACCGCACTGACCCGCCCTTCGCCGTCAAACGCCAACAAGCCTTCGCTGAACAGCCCGACCGATTCGGCCTGCAAATGAAAACGCAACAACCATTGGTTATCGAAACAGCGCAGGAAGTAGCAACTCTCGATCATCTTCGCCGAGAGGTTGACCAGCGCCATGGTGTGAAACTGGCTCTGCCGCGAGACATCGTGACGCGCCGAAGACACGTCGAGCACCGCCAACAATTCACCGTGCGGGTCGAACACCGGGCTCGCCGAACAGGTCAGGCCGGTGTGACGGCCGCGGAAGTGTTCGTCCTGATGGATGGTCAGGGCCTGACGCTCGACCAGGCAGGTGCCGATGCCGTTGGTGCCTTCGCAGGCCTCGCTCCAGTCAGCACCAAGCCAGAGCCCGGCGCGTTCGAAGATCTTGCGTTCGGCCGGCGCGGTGACGCAGTTGAGGATCACCCCGCGCGCGTCGGTCAGCAGCACCGCGTGGCCAGCGCCGGAGAGTTGTTGATGCAGGCTGCTCATTTCATTGCCGGCGATCTGCAGCACTTGTTGCAGGCGTTCGCGGCTTTCCAGTACGCGCCCGTGTTCAAGCACGGTCGGCGCCATGCTCAGCGCCGGGTCGAGATGATAGTCCTCAAGACAGCGCAGCCATGAACGGGCAATCGACGGATCGGCGCCGGGCCCGTGCAGGTGCGGTTTGCCCTGGGTCACGGTGAGAACCTGTTGGGCATGGCGACTCAAATGATTGTCGTGCATTTCTTATTGTTCTCCCCGAGGCTCGACGGCCAATGCTGAGGTGATGCCCAGCATCCTCCAGCCATCGACGCATTGCAATGCTGGCAAGACTGTCCAGTCACTGGCTGTGCCAAAAGCGGCACAAACTGTCACCCCCTCAGTACCGAAACTGTCACAGGTGCCATCCACCCGTCCGACAAAAACCTGCCAACCCCTTGATTTACCTGCCCTGCACGGCAGTGGCCCGACCTTTGCTCTACGCTTATAGCAAGCGCACTTGCGCGTTTCTCTAATAAGTACAAAGCCAAGGAGAACATCATCATGCGTTACGCTCACCCCGGTACTGAAGGCGCCAAAGTCTCGTTCAAAGCCAAGTACGGTAACTACATCGGCGGCGAGTTTGTCGCGCCTGTCAAAGGTCAGTACTTCACTAATACCTCGCCAGTGAATGGCCAACCGATTGCCGAATTTCCCCGTTCCACTGCCGAAGACATCGACAAGGCACTGGACGCCGCCCACGCCGCTGCCGACGCATGGGGCGCGACCTCCGTGCAGGCGCGCTCGCTGATCCTGCTGAAAATCGCCGACCGCATCGAACAGAATCTCGAACTGCTGGCGATCACCGAAACCTGGGACAACGGCAAAGCCATTCGCGAAACCCTCAACGCCGACATCCCGCTGGCCGCTGACCATTTCCGCTACTTCGCTGGCTGCCTGCGCGCCCAGGAAGGCAGCGCTGCCGAAATCGACGGCAACACCGTGGCCTATCACATTCACGAACCGCTGGGCGTGGTCGGCCAGATCATCCCGTGGAACTTCCCGATCCTGATGGCCGCGTGGAAACTCGCGCCAGCGTTGGCCGCCGGCAACTGCGTGGTGCTCAAACCGGCCGAGCAAACCCCGCTGGGCATTACCGTGTTGCTGGAACTGATCGGTGATCTGCTGCCGCCGGGCGTGCTGAACATTGTTCAAGGCTATGGCAAAGAAGCCGGCGAAGCGCTGGCCACCAGCAAACGCATCGCCAAGATCGCCTTCACCGGCTCGACCCCGGTCGGCTCGCACATCATGAAGTGCGCCGCCGAAAACATCATTCCGTCGACCGTGGAACTGGGCGGCAAGTCGCCGAACATCTTCTTCGAAGACATCATGCAGGCCGAGCCGACCTTCATTGAGAAAGCCGCTGAAGGTCTGGTGCTGGCGTTCTTCAACCAGGGCGAGGTCTGCACCTGCCCATCGCGCGCGCTGGTACAGGAATCGATCTACGACGAGTTCATGGCTGTCGTGATGAAGAAAGTCCTGCAAATCAAACGCGGTGATCCGCTGGACACCGACACCATGGTCGGCGCGCAGGCGTCCGAGCAGCAATTCGACAAAATCCTTTCGTACCTTGAAATCGCCAAGGGCGAAGGCGCCGAGTTGCTGACTGGCGGCAAGGTGGAAAAACTCGAAGGCAATCTGTCGACCGGCTATTACATCCAGCCGACCCTGCTCAAGGGCACCAATAAAATGCGCGTGTTCCAGGAAGAAATCTTCGGCCCGGTGGTGAGCATCACCACGTTCAAGGACGAAGCCGAAGCTCTGGCGATCGCCAACGACACCGAGTTCGGCCTCGGCGCCGGTCTGTGGACTCGCGACATCAACCGCGCCTACCGTATGGGCCGGGCGATCAAGGCCGGCCGCGTATGGACCAACTGCTACCACCTGTACCCGGCACACGCCGCGTTCGGCGGGTACAAGAAGTCCGGCGTCGGCCGTGAAACCCACAAGATGATGCTCGATCACTATCAGCAGACGAAAAACCTGCTGGTGAGCTACGACATCAATCCGTTGGGCTTCTTCTAAAAACCCGGGGCAACACTGATGTTTCAGTGTTGCCCTATCGACCGCTATCGCGAGCAGGCTCACTCCTACAATTGCACCGTATTCCTCCTGTAGGAGTGAGCCTGCTCGCGATTGGCGTCCTCAATGACACAACACAAGGCCTGGCCGCTCTGGCACGGCCCTTGCGTACCCGTCATTCAGGTTTCGCACTAAAACTGCCGCTGCGTGAACAGCACTCATCCACCCAACTACTGCACCCGAAAGTCCAACAGATCGAACAATAAAAAAACAGAGAGGACTTATGACTTCCACCACACAGCTCAAACCCACACTCGGCACCCTGCATCTGTGGGGCATTGCCGTCGGCCTGGTGATTTCCGGCGAATACTTCGGCTGGAGTTACGGCTGGGGCACCGCGGGCACCCTCGGATTTCTGGTCACGGCGCTGATGGTCGCGACCATGTACACCTGCTTCATCTTCAGCTTTACCGAATTGACCACCGCCATCCCACACGCCGGGGGGCCGTTTGCCTACAGCCGTCGGGCGTTCGGCGAAAAAGGCGGATTGATCGCAGGCATCGCCACGCTGATCGAGTTCGTCTTCGCGCCACCGGCGATTGCCATGGCCATCGGCGCTTACCTGAATGTGCAATATCCGGAACTTGATCCGAAGATCGCCGCCGTCGGCGCGTATTTCGTCTTCATGACCCTGAACATCCTTGGTGTCAGCATCGCTGCGACTTTCGAACTGGTGGTCACCGTGCTCGCCGTCGCCGAATTGCTGGTGTTCATGGGCGTAGTCGCACCAGGCTTCAGCTTCAGCAATTTCGTGCTCAATGGCTGGTCGGGCGCCAACGAATTCACCTTGGGCTCGATTCCGGGGATCTTTGCGGCGATACCCTTTGCGATCTGGTTCTTCCTCGCCATCGAAGGTGCAGCCATGGCGGCCGAAGAGGCGAAAGACCCGAAACGCACGATTCCCAAGGCCTATGTCAGCGGCATTCTGACCCTGGTGTTCCTCGCCATCGGTGTGATGGTCATGGCTGGCGGTGTCGGCGACTGGCGCCAACTGTCGAACATCAACGATCCGCTGCCGCAAGCGATGAAAGCCGTGGTCGGTAATAACTCGTCGTGGATGCACATGCTGGTGTGGATCGGTCTGTTCGGGCTGGTGGCGAGTTTCCACGGGATCATCCTCGGCTACTCGCGGCAGTTCTTCGCCCTCGCCCGTGCCGGTTATCTTCCCAAAGGTCTGGCCAAGCTGTCGCGCTTCCAGACGCCGCATCGGGCGATTCTGGCTGGTGGCGTGATCGGCATCGCGGCGATTTACAGCGACGGCCTGGTCAATCTGCAAGGCATGACCCTGACGGCGGCGATGATCACCATGTCGGTATTCGGGGCGATCGTGATGTACATCATCAGCATGCTCAGCCTGTTCAGACTGCGTAAGACCGAACCGAATCTGGAGCGCACCTTCCGCGCCCCGGGCTATCCAGTGGTACCGGCGATTGCGCTGTTTCTGGCGGTCGTGTGCCTGGTGGCGATGGCGTGGTTCAACACGCTGATCGGTTGTGTGTTCCTCGGTTTCATGGCTGCCGGTTACCTGTATTTCCAGCTGACCGCCAAGCAGCGCTCCGAAGCGCCGGCAGACGCTATGCTCGAAGGTATCTAGTTGCACCGGCACCGGGCCTTTCGCCCGGTGCCCGCTATATAGAAGTGCATGAAAATCCAATGTGGGAGCGAGCCTGCTCGCGAAAGCGGAGTATCAGTCGACAATTGTTTTGAATGTCGGTCCGCTTTCGCGAGCAAGCTCGCTCCCACAGGGGACTGAGTTATCCACAGAATCAGGAGGACACCGCCCCATGGCCGCATTCGCCCATTCCGTCGGCGCCCAGACCTATCGCTTCGACAGTCTCAAGGACGTCATGGCCAAGGCTAGCCCGACGCGTTCCGGGGACTTTCTTGCCGGCGTCGCCGCGCTCAACGACGGCGAGCGCGTAGCCGCACAAATGGCCCTGGCCGACATCCCGCTCACACATTTCCTGCAGGAAGCGCTGATCCCCTACGAGTCCGATGAAGTCACCCGACTGATCATCGACACCCACGACAAGCAGGCCTTCGCGGTGGTCAGCCACCTCACCGTCGGTGGTTTCCGTGACTGGCTGCTCAGCGACGCCGCCGATGAAACCAGCCTGCGCAACCTCGCCCCCGGGCTGACCCCGGAAATGGTCGCCGCCGTGTCGAAGATCATGCGCGTGCAGGATCTGGTGCTGGTGGCGCAAAAGATTCGTGTCGTGACCAAATTTCGCGGCACCCTCGGACTGCGCGGACGTTTGTCGACGCGCCTGCAACCCAATCATCCGACCGACGAACCGTCCGGCATCGCCGCGAGCATTCTCGACGGTCTGCTCTACGGCAACGGCGACGCGATGATCGGCATCAACCCGGCCACCGACAGCATCGCCTCGATCTGCGCGATGCTGGAAATGCTCGACGCGATCATCCAGCGCTACGACATTCCGACTCAGGCCTGCGTGCTGACCCACGTCACAACCTCCATCGAGGCGATCAACCGTGGCGTGCCGCTGGATCTGGTGTTCCAGTCGATTGCCGGTACCGAAGCGGCTAACGCCAGTTTCGGCATCAACTTGAACGTGTTGCAGGAAGGCTACGACGCCGGCCTGAGCCTGAATCGCGGCACGCTCGGACAGAACCTGATGTATTTCGAAACCGGTCAGGGCAGCGCCCTGTCGGCCAACGCCCACCACGGTGTCGACCAACAGACCTGCGAAACCCGGGCCTACGCCGTGGCGCGACATTTCAAGCCGTTTCTGGTGAACACCGTCGTAGGATTTATCGGCCCGGAGTACCTGTACAACGGCAAACAGATCATCCGCGCCGGCCTCGAAGATCATTTCTGCGGCAAGTTGCTCGGCGTGCCGATGGGCTGCGACATCTGCTACACCAACCACGCCGAAGCCGATCAGGACGACATGGACACCCTGCTGACCCTCTTGGGTGTCGCCGGGATCAACTTCATCATGGGCATCCCCGGCTCCGACGACATCATGCTCAACTACCAGACCACCTCGTTCCACGACGCCCTCTACGCCCGCCAGACCTTGGGCCTGAAACCGGCGCCGGAGTTTGAGCAGTGGCTGGCGAACATGGGCATCTTCACCCAAGCGGACGGCAAGGTTCGCTTCGGTAACAACTTGCCGCCGGCCTTCCGCCAGGCGCTGGCGCAACTGGGATGAGTCACATGGAAAAACCGCCCGTCGACCCGCAAAACCCTTGGCTGGAACTGCGCCGCCTGACCCCGGCACGGATCGCCCTCGGCCGTACCGGCACCAGTCTGCCGACCAGCGCGCAACTGGATTTTCAGTTTGCCCACGCGCAGGCACGCGATGCCGTGCATCTGCCATTTGATCATGCCGGACTCAGTGCGCAATTGACTGAACGCGGACGCGAAAGCCTGCTGCTGCACAGCGCCGCTACGGATCGAAACAGTTATCTGCAACGCCCGGATCTGGGGCGCAAGCTCAGCGATGAATCGGCGCAGGCCTTGCGTGAATACGCTGCGGCGCATCCGGGTGGTGTCGATCTGGCGATTGTCGTGGCCGACGGCCTGTCGGCACTGGCGGTTCATCGGCATACCCTGCCGTTTCTGACCCGACTGGAGGAGCAAATGAGCGCTGACGGCTGGTCGATGGCGCCCGTTATCCTGATGGAACAGGGTCGCGTTGCCGTCGGTGATGAAATCGGCCAATTGCTCGGTGCAAAAATGCTGGTGATGCTGATTGGCGAGCGCCCGGGCCTCAGCTCACCGGACAGTCTCGGTTTATATTTCACCTACAATCCAAAAATCGGCCTGACCGACGCCTACCGCAACTGCATCTCCAATGTGCGGCTCGAAGGCTTGAGCTACGGCATGGCGGCGCATCGCTTGCTCTATTTGATGCGCGAAGCCTGTCGGCGGCAGCTGTCAGGGGTCAACCTGAAGGACGAAGCACAGGTTCAGACGCTGGAATCGGACGCCGGTGTAGACATGAAAGGTAATTTCCTACTCGATCCGCCCACAACCTGAACCGTTTCCGCATTGCGTTTCTGCGCCGGTTTCAGGCAGGATCGATGCACGGCCGCACGGGTTTCCCATCGCCGTCAGAGCAGTTGAAGACAGCCACTTGAAGACGAGACCTATCATGCGGATTATTCAAGCGACCCTCGAACATCTGGATTTGTTGACTCCGTTGTTCGTCAAATATCGCGAGTTCTACGGTTCACTGCCTTACCCGGATTCCTCCCGTGCGTTCCTTGAAAAGCGTCTGCGCCGCAAGGAATCGGTGATCTACCTGGCCCTGGCCGACGATGACGACAAGAAGCTGATGGGCTTTTGTCAGCTCTATCCGAGCTTCTCCTCGTTGTCGCTCAAACGCGTGTGGATCCTCAACGACATCTATGTCGCCGAAGACGCGCGCCGGCAACTGGTCGCTGACAACCTGATCCGCACTGCGAAGAAAATGGCCAAGGAAACCCAAGCCGTGCGCATGCGTGTCTCCACCAGCAGCAACAATGAAGTCGCGCAGAAAACCTACGAGTCCATCGGGTTCAAGGAAGACACCGAGTTCAAGAACTACGTGTTGCCGATCAGCGAAGAGCTTTGACCGCGCGTGCAGCCTGTGATGAGGGAGCCTGCTCCCTCAGCCACGTTAAATACATCCTGACAATTGTTCACACCCCGACATCCCCCGCGACAAAACCAACGCGCTTTTCATCTTTCAGACCGTATAATCCCGAGCTTTCCGGCTTGTAAGAAAAACTACACCCCGCTGTAGGCTTACACCCGAATCATCCGCACAGGCCTGCAGAGTCGGGCCGTCATACAGGTGCCCCCATGGATTTCAACCCGCTCGACCTTATCCTGCATCTCGATGTGTACCTCGATTTGCTGGTGAACAACTATGGGCCATGGATCTACGCCATCCTGTTTCTGGTGATTTTCTGTGAAACAGGTCTGGTGGTGATGCCATTCCTGCCGGGTGATTCGTTGCTGTTCATTGCCGGTGCCGTGGCCGCTGGCGGTGGCATGGATCCGGTGCTGCTGGGCGGCCTGCTGATGCTCGCGGCCATACTGGGCGACAGTACCAACTACGTGATCGGACGAACGGCGGGCGAGAAGTTGTTCAGCAACCCGAACTCGAAAATATTCCGTCGCGATTACCTGCAACAAACTCACGACTTCTACGACAAGCACGGTGGCAAAACCGTGACCCTGGCGCGTTTTCTGCCGATCATCCGCACCTTTGCACCCTTCGTCGCTGGTGTAGCGAAGATGCCCTACCCGCGTTTTTTCGGTTTCAGCGTGTTCGGTACGGTGTTGTGGGTTGGCGGTCTGGTGACATTGGGCTACTTCTTCGGCAACGTGCCGTTCATCAAGAAAAACCTGTCGTTGCTGGTCGTCGGCATCATTCTACTGTCGCTGGTACCGATGATTATCGGTGTGGTTCGCAGCCGCTTCGGCGGCACCAAAGCCCAATCGCACTAAGCCGATGTGGTCGCTGAGCGCCTGGCGTCGCCGGCGCACTCTGGCAAAGCACCCGATTGCCGACGACATGTGGCAACGGGTGCGCCATCACCTGAGCTTCCTTGACGGCATCAGCGCAGCCGAAGACCAGTGGCTGCGCGAAGCCAGCGTGCTGTTCCTTGCAGACAAACACCTGAGCACCCTGCCCGGCGTCGAACTGCATCAGGAACAACGCCTGTTGCTCGCCGCCCAGGCGCAGCTGCCGCTGCTCAATCTCGGCGATCTGAACTGGTATCAGGGTTTTCATGAAATCGTCCTCTACCCGGACGATTTCCTCAGCCCGCAACGTCATCGTGACGCCAGCGGTGTCGAGCATGAGTGGGACGGCGAACACAGCGGCGAAGCCTGGCAGCAAGGGCCGATCATTCTTGCCTGGCCGGGTGTGATGGCCAGTGGTGGCTGGGAAGGCTACAACCTGGTGATCCACGAACTGGCGCACAAACTCGACATGCTCAACGGCGACGCCAATGGCCTGCCGCCGCTGCATGCCGACATGCGTGTCAGCGACTGGGCCGACGTCATGCAAAAGGCTTACGACGACCTCAACCGTCAGCTCGACCATGATCCTGACGCCGAAACCGCCATTGATCCCTACGCCGCCGAAAACCCCGCCGAGTTCTTTGCGGTCACCAGCGAGTACTTCTTCAGCGCCCCGGATCTGCTGCACGAGGCTTATCCACAGGTCTATGCGCAGTTGCAGCTTTTCTACCGGCAGGACCCGCTGGGCAGGTTGCGGCAACTTCAGGCCACAGACCCGGTCTATCAGGCGCACGACTAAGGTCTGCACGACTTTCGGTACATGGCGTCGACGGCAGAATATGCCTATAATCGCCGCCACTTTTTGGTCAATCCGGCCAAGTGTTTTTGGTCAACTACGGGGGCAACGCCCAATGAGCTACAGCAAGATTCCGGCTGGCAAAGACCTGCCGAACGACATCTACGTCGCGATCGAGATCCCGGCCAACCACGCGCCGATCAAATACGAAATCGACAAAGACAGCGATTGCCTGTTCGTTGACCGTTTCATGGCCACCCCAATGTTCTACCCGGCCAACTACGGTTACATCCCGAACACCCTGGCTGACGACGGTGATCCGCTCGACGTACTGGTTGTGACCCCTTACCCGGTTGCCCCAGGTTCGGTAATCCGCGCGCGTCCAGTCGGCATCCTGAACATGACCGACGACGGCGGCGGCGATGCCAAAGTCATCGCAGTACCACACGACAAGCTGTCCCAGCTGTACGTCGATGTGAAGGAATACACCGACCTGCCGCCACTGCTGATCCAGCAGATCGAGCACTTCTTCGCGAACTACAAAGATCTCGAAAAAGGCAAATGGGTCAAGATCGAAGGCTGGGCCGGTGCAGACGCCGCCCGCGAAGCGATCACCAAGTCGGTTGCCGCCTACAAAGGCTAAGCAGTTGCGCTACGCGTGAGGCTTGAAGAAAACCCCGGTTGATCCGGGGTTTTTTGTGCTCGGGAAAAGCCGCCTTAAACAGAGTGTTTATGACGGACTACAGAAAAGTTTTATCTTGTGTAATTTCCCACAAGAACGTCTTACATCCCGTCGCAAAATTCAGCCCGTTTTTGAACGCCCGGTTTATTCAAACCGCTCTGGCACGGCCGTAGACTCCGTGTTTATGAGAAAGAACACTAGCGGTCCAAGATTCAAGGCACTCCTGGAAGCTGCGAACATCTCGACGACGGGTTTCGCAAAGTTCTGGGGCACGGAAGCCCAAAATGTCCACAACTGGTACACCCGGGGCGTCCCGGCGTATCGCATGGAAGAAGTCTCACGCCTGCTGTCCGTCAACAGCGAATGGCTGAAAACCGGACAAGGCACAAAAGAGCTGCCAAGCCTGACTCCGCCAGCCAGCAATGGCGACAGCTTTGACGCTCAGGATCCCCAGGGGTCCTATCGATTCATCCATCCCAACGACATCGAACTGGCCTTCTTCAAAGAAACACCCCTGACCAACGGCTCCGACAAAACCCACGTCATCCAGGACCCTGACCTGTCCATCCGCCTGCTGCGTGCCCCACTGGATCAACTGGAAATCCGCCACGCCGACGCCATCTGCGCGCACATGATCGGCAACAGCATGGCCGAACGCATCGAAGACGGCTCCATCGTCGCCATCGACCGCAGCCTGACCCAGGTCGTCGACGGTGAGATCTACGCCATCGAACACGACGGCATGCTGCGCATCAAATACCTGCACCGCATGCCCGGCAACGGCCTGCGCCTGCGCAGCCACAACAACGCCGAATACCCGGACGAAGTGTTCCGCCCGGCACAGATCGAGGAGCAAAGGATTCACATATTGGGCTGGGTGTTCTGGTGGTCGACAGTGAGCAAGCGGCGACCGGTGGTGCCGTTTCTATGATCTCACGGCCTGCAAAGCCTCCTGTAGGAGTGAGCCTGCTCGCGATGAGGCCCTGATAATCGGTACAAATCTCGAATTTGTTCGACTGCGGTCGCTCTAAACCGCACTTCAGGCTGGGAATCCACAGCAAAACTCAGTATCCTGCGCCCCACATTTGCGCATCGACCCGCCCCGCGGCTCAGACAGCGCCCGACGCGGCAGACCAACGTCTGACCAAGTCCCACAGCCGGACGCAGATCCGGATGTACGTTTTGAAGGCTGGCAAGGCTTACCAAAAATAGGCCAAGCCAGTCCCCGAGAAGCCGGCCACAAGCCGGCTTTTTAATGCCTGAAATAAACCCGGCCTACCGTCTGAAACATAAATTCGCGCTTGTCGAACAGAAGAGCCTCTTGGTACCGTAACGACAAACGTCATTACAGGTATTTCATCATGGCCTCCATCAATATTCGCATCGACGATGATCTGAAGCAGCGCTCCTTCGCCGAACTGGAAAAGCTGGGAGTAACTCCCTCAGAGCTTTTGCGTCAGACACTCCAATACGTCGCCGAGCGAGGCAAGCTACCCTTCAAAGCAGCATTGCTCAGCGAGGAAGATGAAGTACTCATAGCCGTAGTCACCGAACGCCTCGCGGCACCTCAACGAGTCAAGGTAAGTCTGGATGACCTATAACCTTGAATTTGATCGTCGTGCTTTAAAGGAGTGGAACAAACTCGGCGATACGGTTCGCCACCAGTTCAAGAAGAAGCTCACAGAGGTATTGGAGAATCCTCGAATAGAAGCCAATCGACTTCGCGAGCTCCCGGATTGCTACAAAGTGAAGCTGAAAAGCGCTGGCTATCGCCTGATCTATCAGGTCCTTGATCAAGAGATTGTGGTGTTTGTAATCGCAATCGGGAAGCGAGAGAGAGAAGCTGCTTACGAGGTTGCGCAGGACCGTCTTTCGCTCCTGCCCTGAGTCGGTCCAATGTCTGCGACCTGAAATTGGGCAGCAACCCGCAGCCCAATTCCCTCACGGATAACTGAACGCCTTAACCAACGTCAACTCCCCCACCGCCCGCATCGGGATCAGAAACGTCTCCATCTTCTCGCTCGGCGTACCCTCTTCAGTAATCACCGTCACCTGCGCCGTAGTCAGTGCCTGTACCGCTTCATCCCCGCCCTCGTCATCCCCGCGATACCCACCGCCGTAATAATTCACATACACCAGATACTGCCCCTTGATCGGCGCCGGCATGGCGAAGATTTCCGGGCCATAACCGGTGGTGACGTCAACGTCGAGTGCGGCGCCGTTGGCGGCGCTGCGGTTGCCGTACCAAATGTGCGCGCCGTCAGGGGTGATCAGGTGCAGGTCGAGGTCGGTGCCGTCGCTGTCCCACGCCAGCAGTACGCGCAGTTTTGCCGGGGTGGCGCCGCCGCTGGTATTGAGGAATTGCGTGCGGTGGCGTTGCTGGCCGTCGGGACTGCGTACTTCGACGCTGTTGCTACCGTTGGGGAAGGAGAACGGGCGGTCGAAGCGGCCGCTGTCGTCGATTTTCAGCGGCATGCTCACGCCGTTGACGATCAGGCGGCCGGGTTCGTTGTCCTTCCGCGCAGCTTTGATCTCGCCGCTGATGCGGGCAGTGTTGGCCTGGCCGACCGGGGTGTTGACCGATGAGGCCGGGTAATTGACGGTCTGGCGGAAGCTTTCACCCTCGCCTTCGGGGGCGCCGCTGCGCCAGCCGCCGATCGGGGTGTCGAGTTTGACGCCGTCGGCAGCGATGGCTGGCGAGAGCGCAGTCAAGGTGCAGAGCAGCAGCAAGACCTGTGGATAACGGAGTGTCATGGTCTATTCCAGCAAAAGGTGACGGGCGAGCCCTTCGATGTAGGTTTCATCCTGGCCGTTGGGGTGTGCTTCAAAGGCCAGGTGCAGATATTCGTGGGTCAGGTCGAGGCGATCCTGCAGGGTCAGTACGCCGCGTACGTAGATGCGTTGGCGTTCGCGGTCGACGAAGGGCCTACCGAAGGCCAGTTTGCACACGGCGAAGGTGCTGACTTCGTTGTAGCCGGTTTCACTTTCCAGTCTTGGGCGCCAGCCGCGTCGCTGTTTCTGCAGCCAGTCTTGCGCGGCGGGCAGCGCTTCGCAGGAGGCGACCGGATTGTCCCAGCGACTGAGGCTGGCGCGCGGATAGGCGTGCAGCAGAATCGCGTCGTAACGCTGACCGGCATTAGCTTGCTCGACGGCTTGTTGCCAGGCGAGTTTGTCCGGGCCGGGTTGATCGGAGTGATAGGTGACGGTGCTACCGGCCAGTACCAGATCCGCCGTCCACGCCGCGATGTTGCGTGACTCGGCCGAGGCTGGACGCGGGGCGACGCGTTGGCGATTGCTGCTGTCGTCGATGTTCAGGCAATCGCCGTTGCGCGTGGCGTTTTGCAGCAGATAGGTGCGGATTGCCACGGCCAGCGCTTTGGCCGCTTCGGCGGGTTCGGGTTTGGCTTCGCGCTCAAGGACGCGAGCTACATATTCTTCGCGATCAAGCCTTGCGACCAGTTTGTCGTTGAGCAGAAACAGTTCGCCGTCACTGTGGATATCCAGCGCGTTGCCATTGGCGAATTCGACGCGGTAATCGCCCTGCAACGGGCCGGACGTCACCATCCGCTCACCATCCAAAACCCGCGTGAGCGGATAGCGCGAGAACAACCCGACTTCAACACAGCGCCCGGCTTCTGCCGGCCATGCGGCGGGCAACACCGTCGCCAGTGCCTGTCCGTAATGGCGCAAAACCATCTGACTGGTACCACGCCCACCCGCCCAGAGCGGAGATCCGTCCGCGGTCCAACCGGCGAAACCACCCTGGCGCGACTGCGGATCCTGATCGCCAAGCCAGCTCCAGGTTTTCACCCGCAAACGCCCGCCCAGTTCGCCGACGACATTACCGTCCGCCGCATTCAGCACCACATCGAGCAGCACTCGACGCGCTTGATCCTGCGCCGGCAAAGCAGCCAAGACCTTCAACAACTCGATCACGGAAACCCGTTGAGCCGGCTGCACCGACGGCAAATCCAGCAGCCACGATGGCGCCCGCCGCGCCTGCCAATACGTGCGCCAGTCGGCAGAAGAAAGCCCCAATCGCGCAGGCTCAAAGTACAACCCGCAGGATTTCACCAACGCCTGATCACGCTCGATCCTGCTACCCGCCGAGCAGCAATAAACCTCTTCCTTCGACTGTCCGCGACATTCATAAGCAGGCTCACGCGCACCGGTATCGACCAGCCATGCGTATACGAACAATTTCCACAGACTGCCCAACGGGGTATCGAGCGTCGGCGGCAAGGGCTCGCGGGCGATCAATTGCGTCTGACTCAGCGACAACAACTCGCCCTTATAGGCCACGCGCAACGGCTCATCCTGCGCCGTCGCCAGCGCAGGTATCACACACATCAGCAGCCACAGCAGCGGCCGGCTCATGTCAGTTGACCGTGACCTGACCAAGGGCGGCTTTCGCTTCCTGGGCCTGATGCTGCGGCGCGTAGACTTGCTTGAAGCGCACCGGCGGCAGGTTGAACTGGCCCTTCTGCGAGAAGCGCACCAGATGGCGCAGGCGCAACTCACCACTCAACGCATCGACCGGCACCGCGTACGCCAGTTGACCCGGTTCGAAGCGCGCCTTCTCCAGCGCGGTCGGCTCGGTGCCGTCCTTGCCCTGCAACTTGATGCCCCAAGTGGTGCGCTCGACATCGGCGCCCGGTGGTAGCGGCACTTCGAGCATGCCGTAGCGCAGCGGTTTCGGCGCTTTGCTGGTGAGGATCACTTCGTCCAGATACAGGCTGTCGCTGGACAGCGGCTTGCTGCCGATCGGCTCCAGTTTGAAGGTGAACGCTTCGTCGCCCGGCACCAGTCGCGACAGGCGACGGGTAATGGTCACGGCCATCGGATCGACTGCCGCTTGCTGGGTCTGGAAACTCAACGCCGCGCGCAGCGGACGCTCCTGCGTACCGGACACCGACAACACGCTCGGCACTGGCGTCGCGCCCTGCCACGTCCAGTACATCTCGCCGCTGGCTCCGTAGTTCTTCTTCCAGCCTTCACCCGGCGTCAGTGCAATGGTCGGCGACGCCTGGGCGATGCTGCGTTGCAGCCAGGTCAGCGCCAGCGCACGTTCGAGGGTCGATTGCTGCGGCAGCAAACGTTGCAACAACGCCGTAGCACGCGCCTGATCGAATGCTTGCAGCGACAGGTTCAGCGCCTCGGCGAACGGCTGCGAACTGACCGCCAGACGCTGTTGCGCAGCCCCCACCTGACGATTGAACGTTTCCGGCAAGGCAACCTTCGACTGCGTGGCCAACGCAGCGGTCAACACCCGCGCCGCCGCCAGACCGAGCGCCGAATCCGGGTCRCTCATCACCAGACTGTCTTCGCCGTCGTCCATCAGGGTTTCGGCGTTGCCTTCACCGGCCTTGGCCAGATCCTCCATCAAGCCGCTGAGCAAGGTGTTCACCGGCAAATGCATCTGCTTGGCGAACGACAGAATCAGCGCGCGCTGCAGCAACGGTGTGTTCGGCGCTTGCTTGGCGTAGACCTCCAGCACTCGCTGCCAATGTTCCGGCGGCAAGGTCAATTCCAGCACCTGGCTAGCGTTCCAGTCGGCGTAGTAAGCGTAAGCCGTGAGGAACGCATCCGGTTCACCGTCGTAGCCCCACCAGGTGAAGCTCGCCGACGGCCCGGCCATTTGCACCAGACGCAGACGGCTGTTCTGCATGATCAGACGCAAGCGATCACGAATCTGCGGATTCGATGCCAGCGATGGATAGGCAATGCTCAACGGCAGCAAACGGCTGGCAGTCTGCTCGACGCCGCCGTACGGATAGCTGAGCAGATCATCGAGTGCCGAGCGGAACAACGCTTGCGGGCTGTCATCCAGACGCAGGCGAATATCGGTGGCGTCGGCCGGCAGACTCAACGGTGTGTCACCGCTGGCCACGTCGAGGCTTTGAGTCTGAGTGACTTGCCAGCCGTCACCGGTCGCACTCAGGCGCACGGCGAGAGAGTCGGCGGCCTTGCCGTCCTGCACCAACTCCGCCGTCCATTCGCCGGAAGCCAATGTGAATGCCGGCAGCGGCAAATAATTGATGCCGTTGTTCAGGGTCACAGGCAGACGCTGTTCGGCGCCCGCATAGTGAGTCACCAGTTCAGCCTTGACCGGTTTCTCGGCCTGACTGAACGCAAACACGCCAAGTTGCGGCTGATCACCCTTGCGGAATTTGCTCGGCCCGCTCCACTTCAGGTACAGCGGTTTTTCCGAACGCACGAACTGCTTCTTCTGCCCGACCTGACCATCATCGGCAATTGCCCGCGCGGTGATGCGCCAGCGGGTCAGCGAGTCCGGCATCTTGAAGGTGAAACGGGTTTTGCCGTCGGCCCCGGTCAACAACTCTGGCTGCCACGCAGCGGTATCGACGTCCTCACGACGCGGCCGCTCCAGCACTTTCACCCCGCGCTCGCTGCGGTTGGCTTTGCCCGGTGCGCCGGGGCTGCCCGGCAACGCGACGTCGTAACTGATGAACGACAGGCTGGCACTGGTGCGCACGTTGTTACGGCGCGGGTGATAGAAGAACTGGTCGATGGTCGGCGCGACTTCCGGTTGCAGTGCGTAGACCATTTCGTCGACAACACTGACGGTCAGATGCGCCGGAACCGCTTTGCCGGCGAACTGGGTGGTCAGATCAACCGTGACCGTGTCGCCCGGCAGGTACACCGCTTTGTCGGTGCTGATCGCCACGTCGATTTGCGGCGCAACCACTTTGATCCCGGCGTTCTGGAAGCTGTACTGACCGCCCTTGGTGTAGAGCACGGAGAAGGTCAGGTTCGGTGCAAAGTTGTCCTTCACCGGAATGCGCGCGCGGTATTGGGTGTCGCTGAGTTTTTCCAGTTTCAACCAGTCGCCGCCCTTGGCCAGCAGCGCGGTGGCTTCGACCTTGTCGCGTTCCAGCGAGAGCAACGCATCACTGACCGGCTCCGGGAAAGTGATCAGCGCCAGCGCTTCATCGCCGGCCTTGTACTCAGGCTTGTCGAGGACGATTTCCACAGTGCCCGGTACCGCTTTGACGCCGTCGCCAGTGACCGAATGCCCCGTGGCACCGAGGACGCGACCGTGTTGATCTTTCAAGGTCAGGTTGTAAGTGCCCGGGCGTTCGAAGGCCATGCTGAAGCCCTTGTCAGTCGCCGCGAGCTTGCCTTCACCGGTGCTCTGGTCTTCCAGACGTACCCAGCCATAGGTGCTCGGCGTCACCGCTTTGCTTTGCTCGGTGCCGCCCTCGTTGGCGTAGCTGAATGCGACTTTGTCGCCGACCGCGCTGAAGCGTTGCGGCGCACTCAGACGGAAGCTCGCCGCGCCACGGTCGATAAGGATTTCCTTGGTGGTCTTGACCCGATACGCCGCGCCATCGCTGGCGAACACGGTGAGCATGTAGCGGCTCGGCTTGTCGGCGGCCGGCAGGTCGAGGCTCGCATTGCCTTTGCTGTCGGTGGTCAGTTCGGTGCTGGTCAGCTCCACCGGGAATTGCCCGAGGTATTGCAGCTCGTTGTCGACCATCGACAGTTGCTGGGCGCGCAGGCTCAGGGTCAACTTGGCGTTGGCCACCGGTTTGCCGTCCGGGTACAGCAACAGCAGACTGCCTTTGACCGGCTCGCCAGTGCGGTAATCCTGCTTGGCCAGATTCAGCGAAATCTCGAAGTGCGGCTTGATGTACTCGGCCACGCGGAAAGCGCTGCTGTAAGCCTGGTCCTTATAGTTGAAACGGATCTCGTAACCACCGGCCACAGCGTTGTCCGGCAACTGGAAGCGGCCCTGAGTGCCGGCCTTCGAATCGAGCTTCAGGTCGAGGTGTTGCAACTCAGTGCCTGTGGCGTCAAGCACGCTGACCGTGACATCTGCAGCACCCGGCAACACCGAGTCCCGCGCATTCTTGAACTCACGACCAACGATTTTCAGCGACACCCAATCACCTGGGCGATACAGCGGCCGGTCGGTGAACGCGTAGAGTTTGGTGTCGTAGATTTCGCTGTCGTAATAGAAGTTCTCGGAGACGAACACCCCGCCTTCTTCGTCCTCGCCGATGACGAACGAACGCTCCGGGCTGACGTGTTTCAGGCGCAGCAAACCGTCAGTATCGGTGGCACCGCTGCTCATCACGCCGAGGCCGTCGGTCCACAGCACATTGACCTTCGGTACCGAACTGCCTTCGTGTTTGCGCGCGGCCCAGACCAGCAATTCATCACCGGCAATCTTGCTCACCGCGACGGTGTTGGAGACGAACACCATGGTGGTTGCGCGGTACTTGCCGATCAGCGCTTCGACCAGGTACAGACCCGGCTTCAGATTGCCCAACGGGATATAAACGTTACCCGGCGCGACGCTGACGAAATCGCTCGAAGACCCGGCCAGATTGACCCCTTCCGGCGGCTGAATCGGCTTGGCCTGCCACAGCGGATAACGGAACTGGCTGACCACCGGTAGACCCGGAATCAGCGCAAATTGCGGCTGCGCGTCGTACGGCGTCGGCGCTGCGATGGCGTTGCCCATCTTCAGTTCCGGCACTTCTTCGGTGACCTGTTTGCGCGATTCATAAGAGAACGCGCGCTGCATCACCCGTCGGGATTTGCGGTACCAGTTGTCCCACAGATACGCGAGGGTGTTGGACAGGCCTTCACCCTTGAACTGGCCGTCGCTGACCACGCGATGCAGATTCTTTTGACGCTTGAGGAAATCCAGCGGTTTGTCGATGCGGTACACACGAATATCCGCGCCGCCGTAAGGTTCCATGCGGAAACGACGATAGTCACGGCCCGGCGCTTCGAGACGGACCATTGCCTGTTCATCAGCAGCAAAACTGCTGTCGGCGAGCAGGAAAAAGCTTTCACCCGAGACCGGCGTGTAGCCGCTCGGCTCGACCGAATCTTCGGCGCTGACGGTAGCCACTGGCAGCAACAGCGCCAGCAGCAAAGGAATTCGGGAGCAGAGTCGCAACATGCGGGCACCGGTCATTGGGAGAGAAAGTTCAGTCGATAGACGCCGATGAAGTTGGGGTTGGCTGCGTCGGGTATCCATCGGGTGTCCTTCCATGTCATGAGTTGCTGCAGGCTTGCCGAACGCATGCCGTTGTCAGTGGGGGTGGTGGTGCCGGTGTGATAGGCGATGTAGCGGCCCATCCAGATCATCAGGTGCTGGTCGTCGCCCTGATCGAAAAACATCAAATCACCGGGCCGTGCCTGCGAGACGTCACGGCTGACCAGATGACTATTGAACTGAATCAGTTTGATCGCGTTGACGTACGGCCCGACCTTGCCGCCGCCCTGCTGCCATTGCTGGGCGAGCTTGCGTTGCTCATTGCTGAGCGACAGCTCCGGCGGCAAATAGCGATTGGACAGGCCATTGCTGCGCAGCCATTTGTCGTCGTGGACTTTCAGCGCTTCGTTAGCGGCAAAACGCACCAGCCCGGCACAGTCCTGCTGATACCAGCGCGGACTTGGGCCTTGGCTCAACTGCTCTTGAGCGATGCGCACGAACCAGGCGCGAAACACCTGGGATTGCGCCGGATCGAGTGCGGGTGCTTCAACGGCGCGGGCGCCCGCACTGAGCAACAGCGCGAGCAGGCCGAGGCTGCGGATCAGTGTCGTCACAGCGCTTTCCATTCCAGCGGCAACCATTGCCAGTGGCCGTCAGGCTCGCTGCCTTCCGGCAGCGTCAGCGCGTACTTGCCGTAGCCGCCGAGGGTGCGCAGCTTCGGAATCAGATAGGTTTGCGCGGCGTTGTAGAACACCGGCTCCATGTCCTGCGGCAGGCTATCGAGGGTTTCTTGCTGCATCAGCTGCGCCATCGAATCCGGGCCGAAATAGATCGGCATCAGCACGTCTTTGGGCAACACGTCGGCCATCGGCGGGAAGCGTTTGTCGAGGGTGCCGAGGGCCTTGTCGACGAGTTTGTCGTCGAGGGAAAACAGCAGCGTCGAACCGTGGCGAGCTAGGCTGACCTTCATGAAAGCCTTGCCGGAAATCGCGTCCGGGTTCTCCGCAGTTTTCGCCGCATACGGGCCGAAGTTGGAGCTGACCTGACGCTGCCAGACGTGGTTCTGGCCTTCCTGCTTCTCGACTACCGGGAACACGTTTACTTCAACGTTGGCTTCGAATGCACCGACCATCGAACCGAACAGTTTGCCAAGATCACCGTCGAGTTTGCTGCTGTCCTCGTCTTTCAGACTGGCCACCAGCAATGGCGTGTACAACCGCGAATCGGCGTACCAGCACAGGCCTGCCGCGCCGGCCACGTGTTCGGTGAGAGTTTGCGCCACGGTTTCTTCAGCGCCGAGTTTCACCAGCAATGGTTTTTGCGGTTCGGCCGCGACCGGAAGGGTCACGCAGGCACTTGCGCCCAGCGGCATTGCTTGCCAGACCGGTTTGAAATCGAAGTCGGGCTGGTTGTCCAGTTCGTCCATGGCGAGGTAGCTGTGCCAGCCCTTGTCATCCATGTCGAAGCGCAGCCCGGCGAAGTTCGGGATGAAACGTTGATAACCCATGGCCAGAACGCTGGAGTTGACCGACAGGCGTTGCTTGGTTTCCGGAGTTTTCGCCGGCAGGCCGAACGCTTCGGGGAACAGTTTTTCGCCATTGAGCAGCGCCGCCAGCGCTTGTGGCGAGACATGGCCGGATTCCTCGGAGGCGCCGCTTTCCGGGTCGTAATACTTGGCCGGGTTGGACAGCACCACCAGTTTGTCGCCGTGGGAGGCGAACAACAGGGCTTTGCTGGCGTTATAGGTCAGTTGATACAGCGGCACAGTGTCGCCGCCGACCTTGAGTTCGCTCATCTGACTGAGCTGCGTGTCATCCAGCGCAACCTTTGCCAATGGCTCGAGCAGTTTCGCCAGCCCACCACGATCCATCACCAAAAGGAAATCCTTCAAGCGCCCATCCGCGCCACGCCACAACGCAACGTCGGCCGGTTGATCGAAAAGCTGCTCGATCAGGCTGTCCTGCAACTTCAGATCATGCTCGTAAATGATCCGGCGCAGACTGCCAATCAGCCCCAGGCGGTCGGCGTGGGTTTCGTAATAAAAGACGAAATCTTCGGTGAGCGTGGCCTTGAGGAACGGCACCGTCAGCAAGTCCTTGGGCAACTGACTCAGCGAGCGGGTTTCCAGCAACGCATCCGGGCGGCTGAGGCCGAGCTTGTCACTGGCCAATTCCGCCGGCGGCGCCTTGGGCTTGAGCAGCAGCCAGCCAAAACCACCCGCTACACCGGCCACCAGGCACAACCCGGCCAGCAGCAAGGGCCAGCGCCGCGAAGGTTTGGCCGCTGGCGTGTCGGCAGCCGAAGTAACAGTGTTATCGCTCATCTTTTCGCTCATTTCCCAAAGCTCAGGATTTCATCCGTGGCGGAATGCTTAATAGTTGAAAGTCTTGACCAGCAGCAGATCACCGATCGCCCGCAGGGGCACGATGAACGTTTCGCGTTTTTCGTCGACGGTGTTTTCGTTGAGCACCAGCGTGATTTGCGAGGTGATCACCTCGTTCTGGTTGCTGGTCTCCTCGAAGTTATAGCCGCCGTTGCCGAAGTTGCCCCAATAGTTGACGTAAACCAGATAAGTGCCGTGCAGCGGCGCAGTCATGGTGAACATTTCCGGGCCGGGGCCGTCGACGCCATCCGGGTCGAGACCGCCGCCATTACTCAGCGCCGGCTGCGCCCAGAACGCATGCTGACCGTCGGGCGTGACAATGTGCAGATCGAGCTCGGCTTTTGGATCGTCCCAGCCCAAGACAAGACGAATTCGCGCCGGCGTGCGCAAATTGTTTGCTTCATAAAATTGCACGCGCTTGAGCGACTGGCCTTGGGCGCTGATCACTTCGACGCTGTTGGAGCCGGCGCCGAACGCGTAGGGCCGGGCGAAACGGCCCTGGTCGTCGGTGTACAGATTCAATGGATTGCCATTCACAGCGAGGCTGTGCGGCGGGCGCATATGGCCGATGGCCTTGAGCTGGCCCTGGATCATCGTGCGATTGCGCTGAATGCCGCGATCAATCGGCGGCGTGGGATAGGCGACTTGCGGGTTTTCCGTGCGATCGAGCAAGCCGTGATAGCGCCAGCCGCCCACCGGTTCCGACAGTTCAGCGCTCGGCGCGGCCGACAGCGCGGGCGCGCAGGCCAGGCCGATCAGTAGCCAAAGAAATGAACGCATGTAATGCCTCCTGCCATGCCTGAACGAAACCTTGCACCCGATCCTCGGTACTTCACAGCGGTGAAAACTGCGTTTCGTCTGAAAGACCCGTGACTGTAGGGTCGTAGAAGGCGCGAAGATTAGCGATTCGGCGGTTTTTTAACAATCGGATACATGTGCAATCGCTGTAGGAAACCTGCTTTTCAAGGGGCGTGAGCCGAATAGAGAGATTATTCGGCTCACAAAATGAGCCGAATAGGTTTCAGCCATCCCGAATCGCCTCAGGAAAAAGGGCCGGTCGCACCCCGCTCATTTGCCCATAAACCCCCTATCTGCTAGTGTCGCGCCGGTTTAACGTCAACCGGAAATCGCCGCCATGGCCCGCAAAAAAGCTGCACTGGATTTCGAACAGTCCCTCGCCGACCTGCAAACATTGGTCGAGCGTCTGGAGAACGGTGAATTGTCGCTGGAAGACTCGCTGACCGCTTTTGAGCAGGGCATCGGTCTGACCCGTGATTGCCAGGCAGCGCTGGCGCAAGCCGAGCAGAAGGTGCAGGTGCTGCTGGAGCGCGATGGCGAACTCGCCGAGGAACCCTTCGACGCGGAACAGCCAGAATGATTGCGGCGTATACGGCGAGCAGCCAGACTCGGGTTAACGCGGCTCTGGAAACCCTGTTCAACGCGCCGTTACCGGAGTTGGCGCGGCTTTACGAAGCCATGCGCTACAGCGTGATGAATGGCGGCAAACGCGTGCGCCCGCTGCTCGCCTACGCGGCGTGCGAAGCGCTCGGTGGCAAGGCTGAACAAGCCAACGGTGCGGCCTGCGCGGTTGAGCTGATCCACGCTTATTCGCTGGTTCACGATGATTTGCCGGCGATGGACGACGACGATCTGCGTCGCGGCCAGCCGACCACCCACAAGAAATTCGACGAAGCCTGCGCGATTCTCGCCGGTGACGGCTTGCAGAGCCTGGCTTTCAGTGCCCTGCTCGACCCGCGCCTGAGCGATTGCAGCAGTGACATCCGCCTGCAAATGGTCACCGCGCTGGCTAATGCCGCAGGCCCGGCAGGCATGGTCGGCGGTCAAGCCATCGACCTCGGTTCGGTCGGCCTCAAACTCGATCAGAAAGCCCTTGAACAGATGCACCGGCACAAGACCGGCGCGCTGATCGAAGTCAGCGTCAAACTCGGCGCTCTGGCCAGCGGCCGTGCCGAGCAGGATGAACTGCGTGCCCTGCAGACTTATGCACAGGCCATCGGTCTGGCCTTTCAGGTGCAGGACGACATCCTCGACGTCGAAAGCGATACCGAAACCCTCGGTAAACGCCAAGGCGCCGACATCGCCCGCGACAAGCCGACCTACCCGGCGCTGCTCGGCCTCGACGCCGCCAAGGCTTATGCGCTGGAACTGCGTGATCAGGCTCTGCACGCCCTGCGACCGTTTGACGCGGCCGCCGAGCCCTTGCGCGAGCTGGCCCGGTATATCGTCGAGCGGCGCAACTGACGGCGTATCCGCCAAAAAAGACCAACGCGTGGGCAGGGGGCGATGCATCAGGTAAACTGCCGCATCTTCTATACCTATAACGATTCGCCTGATGCCCACGACGTTTCATGAGATTCCCCGCAAGCGCCCGACCACGCCCCTGCTCGACCGCGCGAACACGCCGGACGGCCTGCGCCGGTTAGGCGAAGCCGAGCTGGAAACCCTGGCCGATGAGTTGCGCCTGGAATTGCTCTACACGGTCGGTCAGACCGGTGGGCATTTCGGTGCCGGCCTGGGCGTGATCGAGCTGACCATCGCGTTGCATTACGTCTTCGACACACCGGACGACCGTCTGCTGTGGGACGTCGGGCACCAGGCGTATCCGCACAAGATCCTCACCGGTCGCCGCGAGCGCATGGGCACCCTGCGCCAGAAGGACGGCATTGCCGCGTTCCCGCGTCGCGCCGAGAGCGAGTACGACACCTTTGGCGTCGGCCACTCCAGCACTTCGATCAGCGCTGCACTGGGCATGGCCATCGCCGCCCGCCTGCAGAACAGCGATCGCAAGGCAATCGCGGTGATTGGTGACGGCGCGTTGACCGCCGGCATGGCTTTCGAGGCGCTGAACCACGCGCCGGAAGTCAACGCCAACATGCTGGTGATCCTCAACGACAACGACATGTCGATCTCGCGCAATGTCGGTGGTCTGTCGAATTATCTGGCGAAGATCCTTTCCAGCCGCACCTACGCGAGCATGCGTGAGGGCAGCAAGAAAGTCCTGTCGCGCCTGCCCGGCGCCTGGGAAATCGCCCGTCGTACTGAAGAATACGCCAAAGGCATGCTGGTCCCCGGCACCCTGTTCGAAGAGCTGGGCTGGAACTACATCGGCCCGATCGACGGCCACGACCTGCCAACCCTGATCGCCACCCTGCGCAACATGCGCGATCTGAAAGGCCCGCAGTTCCTGCACATCGTCACCAAGAAAGGCAAGGGTTTCGCCCCGGCGGAAGTCGACCCGATCGGCTACCACGCGATCACCAAACTCGAACCACTGGACGCCCCGGCCGCAGCGCCGACAAAGACTGGCGGGCCGAAGTATTCGGCCGTGTTCGGCGAGTGGCTGTGCGACATGGCTGCTACTGATCCGCGTCTGGTCGGGATTACCCCGGCGATGAAGGAAGGCTCGGATCTGGTGGCGTTCAGTGAACGTTTCCCGCTGCGCTATTTCGACGTGGCGATTGCCGAGCAACACGCGGTGACATTCGCGGCCGGCATGGCCTGCGAAGGCGCAAAACCGGTAGTGGCGATCTACTCGACGTTCCTGCAGCGTGGTTACGACCAGTTGGTGCATGACGTCGCGGTGCAGAACCTCGACGTGCTGTTCGCCATCGACCGTGCCGGCCTGGTGGGCGAAGACGGCCCGACCCACGCTGGCAGCTTCGATCTGTCCTACCTGCGTTGCATCCCGGGCATGGTCATCATGACCCCGAGTGATGAAAACGAACTGCGCAAAATGCTCACCACCGGCCACCTGTACAACGGCCCGGCAGCTGTGCGCTATCCACGCGGCACCGGCCCGAACGCGACGATCGACAAAGACCTCGAGCCGATTGAAATCGGCAAAGGCATCGTCCGTCGCCAGGGCAGCAAAGTCGCTCTGCTGGTGTTCGGCGTGCAACTTGCCGAGGCGCTGAAGGTGGCTGAAAAACTCGATGCCACCGTGGTCGACATGCGTTTCGTCAAACCGCTGGATGAAGCGCTGGTGCGCGAGATTGCCGGCAGTCATGAGTTGCTGGTGACCATCGAGGAGAACGCGATCATGGGCGGCGCCGGTGGCGCGGTCAGTGAATTCCTCGCGCGGGAGAACATCCTCAAGTCGATGCTGCATCTGGGCTTGCCGGACGTCTACGTCGAACACGCCAAGCCTGCGCAGATGCTGGCCGAGTGCGGGCTGGATGAGGCAGGGATCGAAGCGTCGATTCGTGAGCGTCTGGAATTGCTCAACAAGTAATCGCAATACCTGTGCAAAACCCTGTGGGAGCGAGCTTGCTCGCGAATGCGGACTGTCAGTCGACTCACTCATGACTGACCCACCGCATTCGCGAGCAAGCTCGCTCCCACAGTGGTTTATGAACTTTCAAAATTGAATTCGCCCTACGCGTCAACGGACCACCGATGAACCTCTCGCGCCTCGCCCTGCCCTTCCTCCTGCTGCCAGCCGCCAACGCCCTCGCCGACACCTTCGAACGTGAGCAAGCCCTGAAGCTGCCCGACATGCTGATCTCCGCCAACCGCCAGGTCGAAGCCCGCAACGACAGCAGCGCCGCCAACACGGTGTTCACCCGCGAAGACATCGACCGCCTGCAGCCGAGTGACGTGCCGGACCTGCTGCGTCGCGTCCCTGGTGTGCAAGTGGCGCAAGCCGGCGGACGTGGCAGTCTGCCGGGCATTTACATTCGCGGCACGCAGTCGGCGCAGAGTCTGGTGCTGGTCGACGGCCAGCGCATTGGCAGCTCCACTTCCGGCGACAGCAACCTGCAGCATCTGAACATCGAGCAGATCGAGCGGGTGGAAGTGCTGCGCGGTTCGCGTTCGGTGATTTACGGCAGCGATGCGATTGGCGGGGTGATTCAGATCTTCACCCGGCGCGGCACTGAGCAAGGTTTGCAGCCACGGATGCACGTCGGTTTCGGCAGCAACCAGACCTGGGAGCGCAGCCTCGGCTTGTCCGGGGGCGACGAGAAAACCCGCTTCAATCTCGGTGCCAGCCTTGATGAAACCGACGGAGGTGACCGTACTCACCAGTCGTACCCAAGCGATGCCGATCACGACGCCTACCGCAATGAGTCCGTTAGCCTGAGCCTCAGCCATGCGCTGAGCGATGACATCGAAGTCGGCGCCAATCTGCTGGATAACCGCGGCAAGAACGAGTTCGACAACCCGTTCGGCCGCTTCGACATGAACACCTTCGAATCGGTCCAACAGCAGCCCTACAGCGATTTCAACGTCAGCAGTGTCAGCAGTTACGTCGATGCTCGGGTCAACGAAACCTGGAAAACCCGGATCGAATTCGGCCATACCGAGAACCGCGAGAAGAGCCTCGACAAGCTCAGCGACGAACGCACGGTGTTCAACACCTACCGCGACTCGGTGAACTGGCAGAACGATCTGACGCTGGACGCACGCAACAGCCTGATTCTCGGCGGCGACTGGTACGAAGACCGGGTCAACAGCAGCACCGCATTCGACGAAGACAGCCGCTGGAACCGCGCCGCATTCATCCAGCATCGCTATCAGGCCGACAGCTTCTCCACGGAACTGGGTCTGCGTCACGACGACAACCAGCAATTCGGCAGCCAGAACACCTGGAGCGGCACGTTCACATTGCCGCTGAACCCGGACAACGACCTGTTGCTGAGCTATAGCGAAGGCTTTCGTGCGCCGACTTTCAACGATCTGTACTACCCCGACTTCAGCAACCCGGATTTGAAACCGGAAACCTCGAAAAGCTATGAGTTGCAGTGGCGCAGCCAGTTGAGCGACAGCAGCCGTCTCGAGGCGTCGATTTACCGTACGGACCTGGAAGACGCGATCATCTTCGGCAGCAATTCACGCCCGGAGAACGTCGCGTCGGCGCGGATCAACGGTTTTGAAGCGGCACTGAAACAGGAACTGTTCGACTGGCAGAGCAACCTTGGCGTATCGATCATTGATCCGCGCGACCGTGATACTGGCCACACCCTGGCCCGGCGTGCGCGGCGCACGTTGAGTTGGGATCTGGATCGACAATTTGATCAAGTCAGCCTCGGTGCCAGTTGGCAGGCGGTCAGCAGCAGTTATGACGACCTGAAAAATGAAAACCCGCTGGGTGGTTATGCGTTGTTCGGCTTGCGCAGCAGTTGGGCGTTGAACCGCGAGATCAAGCTGGATCTGAAGGTCGATAATGTTTTCGACAAAGGTTACAGCCGGGCGAATTACAGCTATGACGGCAGCCAGTACGGTTATCGCGAGGAAGGTCGGGTGTGGATGTTTGGGGTGACTTGGACTCCCCAGCTTTGATTTGAATCTTCGGTGATTTGACTGACCCCTTCGCGAGCAGGCTCGCTCCCACATTTGGAATGCAATCCTCCTGTGGGAGCGAGCCTGCTCGCGAAGAAGTCACCGCAATTTCAGCGGTCAGGCGCGATCAATTGGCAGAGTTTGGCGGTAGCGTTGATCATTTGGCCACTTGGGCGTTCGAGACCTTTGTCGGTGACCAACAGTAATTTTTCCTGCTTCACCGCCGCCACCTGTGGCCAGGCTTTCCACGCATTCAGTTGCGCCTGATCACTCGCCAGAATCACTTCAGGGTCGCGCTGCAACACTGCCTCAATACTCACCTGCGGCGCCGGCAGACTCAGGTCGGCGAACACATTGCGCGCCCCGCACACCTCAAGCGCATCGCTGATAATCTGCCCGCCACCGACGGTGTACAGCGGTTTGTCCCAGACCTGATAGAAGACCCGCAACGGCACTTCCCGGCGATAGCGCTGGCGCAACTCCACGAGTCGTTGGCGCAACGCCGCCGCCCGTTTCACCCCACGCTCCGGTCGCCCCAATTGCACGGCAATGGCTTCAATCTGGGTGGTGAGTTGTTCTAAAGAATGCGGTTCGGCGACGAAGGTCGGGATGCCCAGGCGCTTCAGTTGATCACGCTGCGCCGGGCCGACACTGCCGGGCCACAGCAACAACAAGTCAGGTTTGAGGCTCAGCAACTGCTCCATATCGAGCTGACCATAGCGGCCGACAGAAGGAATGCTGGCAATCGCCGCTGGCCGCTCACCGGCATCAAGCACACCGACCAACAGATCTGCCGAATCCAGCTCAACGACAATTTCAGAAAGGGACGGCGCGAGGCTGACCACCCGCAGGCCCGCCAGCACCGGAGTCGAGACGGCCAGCAGCAGAACCGCCAGCCAGAGGCGGCGCATCAGCCGAGTTGACGCGGGATACGGTAGAGATAAAACAGCACCGCCGTGGACAACGCCAACAGCATCAACGGTACGGCTTCAAGACCGACAAACACCGCCAGTGCGCCGATCCACGCCGGCAAGGCTGCCACGAGAAAAGCCGCACGACGACGAGCTGCAAGCGCAATCCACGCGGCCGGTTCATCCGGGGTATCGAGGGCTTTTTGCGTGGCGATCAGCGCATGTTTATAACGGCCAAAAAATTTCAGGCTGACAAACATCGATGCCACGCCGGCAATAAAGAACGGCATCGCCAGCACAGGAAGAATGCCTTCGCCCTGACCGAACAACGCGTTGAGTACGAACAGCGGCACCAACGCCAGTGCGAGGTATTTCCACCAATCGACCGATAACCGGCGCCGCACCTGACCCCGCGTCACGCGCGATCGACCTCGCCCTGATGCTCGTTGCCCATCATGTGGTCGAGCTTGCTGGCCTTGGTCGCCAGATACAGTTTGTTGTGGGGGTTGTGACCGGTGTGTAGCGGCACGCGCTCGGCGACAGTAATGCCCATATCGGTCAAGGCTTTAACCTTGCGCGGGTTGTTGGTCATCAGGCGCAGGGATTTCACGCCCAGATGCTCGAGCATCGGCAGGCACATGGCGTAGTCACGCTGATCAGCGGCAAAGCCCAGACGCTCGTTGGCTTCAACGGTGTCGGCGCCGCCATCCTGTAATTCGTAGGCACGGATCTTGTTCAACAAGCCGATGCCACGACCTTCCTGACGCAGGTACAGCAACACACCACGACCTTCACGGGCGATGGCTTTAAGCGCGCCTTCCAGTTGCGAACCGCAGTCGCAACGCTGGCTGAACAAGGCATCGCCGGTCAGGCATTCGGAGTGCAACCGGCCGAGTACCGGGGCACCGTCGGCAATTTCACCCAGGCTCAGCACGACGTGCTCGCGGCCGGTGGCTTCATCGAGAAAACCGTGCATGGTGAATTGCGCAAAAGGCGTTGGCAGCTTGGAAGCGGCGACAAAGACGACAGGCACCGGTGTGCTCCTGATCTAAAGAGTCTGAAAATTCGCAGGCCGGCATTGTAACAGCAGGTTCCTACCGGCGCTTAGGCTGAATTATCGGGCATAACGATCAAAAAGTTTGATAACAACTGAGTTGCCTCGCTCCCACAGGGGTAAGTGGTCAGTTCGAGTTGAACGGATACGGCTGCTGCCACTTCTCGAAGATCGGCTTCAACTCGCCGCTCTTCACCAACTGCTCCATACGCTGGTCATACAGCGCCATCAGCGCTCGCGCCTGTGGCGTGTCGGCAAAGCCGAGAAACAGCGGCAGCTCGGCCAGGTGTGAATAGCGATACTGCGCCGGATCGGCTGCGGTTTTCACCACGGCTTCAATCTCGGTCAGCGCATCGATGTAGTAATCCGCCCGCCCCTGCTTGAGCATCGACAGGATCCCGCTACGCCGCTCGATCTGGTTGTAGCGCTTGATATTCGGCAAGAAGTTTTCGTAGCGATAACCGCGCACCCAGGCCAGGCGATACTTGCCCAGCGTCGCTTCGGTAGGCGCCGGATTACTCGCCAGGCCCAATGCGTAAATATGGTCGGAATCGAAATTCCAGTGCGGGTACAGGACCTGCTCGGCTTCGTCACGGTAGGAGCCGACCAGCGCGTCGACTTCCTTCAATTGCACCAGCCCGACCGAGCGGGTGTAAGGCACGCTGCGAATGTCCAGCTTGACCCCGGCCGGTTCGAACACTTTGCGCAGCACGTCCCAGCCCAGGCCATGGCCGTCAGCGGCGGTGTAGTCTTCCCAGTCTTCGCTGGCCAGATGGATGACCGCCGGCGTCGGCGCAGCTTCCTGCGCACCCACCACGGAGTTCAGCAAAGCCAAAACCACTAGCGCCAACCAGCGTCGAGCCATCCCTAGTCCCCTCACTTGACCCTGATATCCCTTGGACTCAGGCGAAAATCCACACCAGTCCCTGCATCGCCAGCCAGGCGAACACGCCGGCCAGCACGTCGTCGAGCATGATGCCGACGCCGCCATGCACGTGCCGGTCGATCCAGCGGATCGGCCATGGCTTGAGAATGTCGAAGAAACGGAATACGAGGAAACCCGCGAGCAACCAGTACCAGCCTTCCGGCACCAGCCACAAGGTGATCCACATCCCGACCATTTCGTCCCAGACGATGCCTTCGTGGTCGTGTACCCGCAGATCGTCAGCGACTTTGCCGCACAGCCAGAAGCCGAACAGCATGGTGATCCCGAGCATCAGCCAGTAACCCCAGTCGGGCAACATCTGCCATAACGGGATAAAGGGTAGCGCAACCAGCGAGCCCCACGTTCCCGGCGCCTTGGGCAAGGTGCCGGAACCGAAGCCGAACGCGAGGAAATGCCAGGGATTGCGCCAGACCGACGGCGGAACGAATTCGGCCGGAACCTGTTTCGGGTGATCTGTCACGGTGTCTCCTGAAAATGTTGATAACCCCGGATTTGCGGGGTGATGTCGTGACCTTCGCGATCCAGCAGGACCACGCCCTGACCTTCGGACACTCGACCGATCACATGGATCGGCCAGCCATTGGCCAGCAGCGCCGGCAACTCGACAGACGGCAAGGTGAACGCCAGCACGTAATCATCGCCACCGCTCAGCGCAGCACGCTCGGCGCCGCGCTGACCGAGAAACGCCACTAATGCATCCGACAGCGGTACGCGCTCGCGTTCAATCTCAAGTCGGACCTTTGAGGCCAGCGCGATATGGCCGCAGTCGGCGAGTAATCCATCGGAGATGTCCAGCGCCGAGGTGGCTTTGCCACGCAGGGCCTGGCCGAGGGCGAGTTGCGGTTGTGGCGACCAGTAATGATCAAGCAGCGGTTGGGCGACGTTCGCTTCGGCGTCACGCTGACCGAGCACCAGCGGCAAGGCGCCGGCCGCATTACCAAGTTCGCCACCGACACAGAGCAAGTCGCCCGCCTGCGCACCGCTACGAGTCAGCGCCTGACCCGCAGGCACGCGACCAAACACGGTCACCGTCAGGCTCAACGGCCCGCGCGTGGTATCGCCGCCCACCAGCGCAACGCCGCAGCTCTGCGCCATGCGGTTCAAACCGAGGGCATAGGCTTGCAGCCAATCGGCGGTCACCGTCGGTACAGTCAGGGCAAGGGTAAAGGCAACGGGCGTGGCGCCCATGGCGGCCAGATCGCTGACCGCAACGGCCAGCGAGCGCTGACCGAGCAGAAACGGATCGCAGGGGTCGGCGAAATGCACACCGGCCACCAACGTATCGGTAGAGATTGCCAACTGCTCCCCGGGGGGAACAGCGAGCAAGGCGCAGTCATCGCCGATCCCCAGCGCAACGCCTTCGCCGCCCTGCGCACAAGGCGCGGCGGCGAAGAAATTGCGGATCAGCTCAAACTCGCCCATGGCTGAGACAAAGTGTTCAAGCGCCGATCAGCGCTTGAACGCCTTCACTTCAGCTTCACGCAGGCGCGGGGCCAGCTTGTCGAGCACGCCGTTGACGAACTTGTGGCCGTCGGTCGAACCGAAGACTTTCGCCAGCTCGATACCTTCGTTGATCACCACGCGGTACGGCACGTCGACGCGCTTGAGCAGTTCCCAGGTCGACAGGCGCAGCACGGCCAGTTCAACCGGGTCCAGCTCTTCGATCGTCAGATCCAGGCAAGGCGTCAGAGCGGTGTCGATCTCGGTCTTGAACTGCGGAACCCCGTGGAGGATTTCGCGGAAGTAGGCACCGTCGACATCGGTGAAATCGTTATCAACGCGAAACTGCGCTTCGATCTCGTTCAGCGATTGCTTGGCAATGTGCCACTGGTACAGCGCTTGAGTCGCGAGCTGACGGGCTTCGCGACGCTTGACGCTTTTCGAGGGCTTGCCGGCATCCGCAGGTTTCGGATCGCGCGGGTTGAAACGATCGCTTTCGTCGCTAATCACTTGGCCTCCAACTGCGCCAGCAGGCTGACCATTTCCAGAGCGGACAGGGCAGCTTCGGCACCTTTGTTACCGGCCTTGGTGCCGGAACGTTCGATGGCTTGCTCGATGGAATCAACGGTCAGGACGCCGAAGGCAACCGGAACGCCGAACTCCATGGACACCTGGGCCAGCCCCTTGGTGCACTCGCCTGCCACGTATTCGAAGTGCGGAGTACCGCCACGAATGACCGCGCCGAGGGCGATGATGGCTGCGAATTCACCTTTCTGGGCGACTTTCTGCGCAACCAGCGGGATTTCGAAGGCGCCAGGTGCGCGGATGATGGTGATGTCGCTTTCGCTCACGCCGTGGCGAACCAGGGCATCAACTGCACCGCTGACCAGGCTTTCAACAACGAAGCTGTTGAAGCGGCCCACTACCAAAGCGTAGCGGCCTTTAGGGGCGATGAAGGTACCTTCGATGGTCTTCAGGGTCATTCGTCAGTTCTCTTAAAGAGCCGGGACGCGTCTGCTACGCGTCCCTCAGTGATTTATTTGCCGCGAATCGGAGACCGGAAACAACCGGTCATTATTCGGAGGGCACGTATTCTACAACTTCCAGATCGAAACCGGATATCGCATTAAATTTCATTGGCGCAGACATCAAACGCATTTTGCGCACACCGAGGTCACGCAGAATCTGCGAACCGGCACCGACGATGCTGTAAGTGGTCGGTTTTTTCGGCGCTGCCTGCTCGCCCGTTTCACGGATATGTGCCAGCAGCACATCGCCATCGAGCGGGTGACCAAGCAACAACACGACACCGCTGCCCGCCTCGGCCACCGCAGCCATGGCGGCGCGCAGGCTCCAGCGGCCCGGTTGTTTGACCATCAGCAGGTCGCGCAGCGGATCCATGTTGTGCACCCGAACCAGGGTCGGCTCTTCGGCGCAAACAGTGCCCAGCGTAAGGGCCATGTGCACATCGCCTTCCACCGAATCACGATAGGTCACCAGGTTGAATTGGCCCAGTTCGCTGTCCAGTGGCTGCTCGGCAATCCGCTGAACGGTACGTTCGTGGATCATCCGGTAGTGAATCAGGTCGGCGATGGTGCCGATCTTGATGTTGTGCTCAGCAGCGAACGCTTCCAGTTCAGCGCGACGGGACATGGTGCCGTCGTCATTCATCACTTCGCAGATCACGCCACTTGGCTCGAAACCGGCCATGCGCGCGAGGTCGCAAGCCGCTTCGGTGTGGCCGGCACGAGCGAGGGTGCCGCCGGCCTGGGCCATCAGCGGGAAAATATGGCCCGGGCTGACGATGTCTTCAGCCTTGGCGTCTTTGGCGGCAGCCGCTTGCACGGTGCGCGCACGGTCGGCGGCGGAAATGCCAGTGGTTACGCCTTCGGCGGCTTCGATCGACACGGTGAACTTGGTGCCGAAACCGGAACCGTTGCGCGGCGCCATCAGCGGCAGCTTCAACAGTTCGCAGCGCTCGCGGCTCATCGGCATGCAGATCAGACCACGGGCATGTTTGGCCATGAAGTTGATGTGCTCGGCCTGGCAGCATTCGGCGGCCATGATCAGGTCGCCTTCGTTCTCACGGTCTTCGTCATCCATGAGGATGACCATCTTGCCTTGGCGGATGTCTTCAACCAGTTCTTCGATGCTATTGAGCGCCACAAGGCACCCCCTTCAGTCAGGATTTGAGGTAGCCGTTGGCGGCCAGAAAGCTTTCGGTGATGCCACCAGCGCTCGGCTCTGCGGCCTTGTCGCCGAGGAGCAGACGCTCCAGATACCGCGCCAGCAAGTCAACTTCCAGATTCACCCGGCGACCTGGCTTGTACGACGCCATGATGGTTTCACTCAGGGTGTGCGGAATGATCGTCAGCATGAACTCGGCGCCATCGACGGCGTTCACGGTCAGGCTGGTGCCGTCGACAGTGATCGAGCCTTTATGGGCGATGTACTTGGCCAGTTTCTTCGGCGCGCGAATGCGAAATTCCACGGCGCGGGCATTGTCGCTGCGCGAGACGATTTCGCCGACACCGTCGACGTGGCCGCTGACCAGGTGCCCGCCGAGACGGGTGGTCGGGGTCAGGGCTTTTTCCAGATTGACCGGGCTGCCGCTTTTCAGGTCGTTCATGGCGGTGCAGTCGAGGGTTTCACGGCTGACGTCGGCGGCAAAGCCGTCGCCCGGCAGCTCAACAGCGGTCAGGCAGACGCCGTTGACCGCGATGCTGTCGCCGAGTTTGACGTCGCTCAGGTCGAGCTTGCCGGTGGCGACGTGGACCCGCACATCACCGCCCTTTGGGGTCAATGCGCGGATACTGCCGATGGATTCGATGATGCCGGTAAACATGGGGTTCTCCTTGAGAACTGGGCCAGCGCTAACGCGATGGCCGGGAATTATACGCTCGCCGAAAGGACAGGGATGGCAGTGACTCGCCAGTCATCGCCCACCGCGCGAATTTCAGTGATTTTCAGCTCCGGCGCATCCTTCATATAAGCCAGCGGCCAGTCCAGCAGCGGACGCGCCGAAGAACCGAGGAACTTGCCGGCGATGAAGATCACGAATTCGTCGACCAGACCGAGCTGAGCAAAGGCACCGGCCAAGCGTGGGCCAGCCTCGACCAGCACTTCGTTGGTGCCTCGCTTGGCCAGTTCGATCAGCAATTGATGCAGATCGACCTGACCGTCATCACCCGGCACGATCAGGCACTCGGGGCCATGCGCGTATTGCTCTTCGATCGCGACACAGGTGGCAACCAATGCCGGGCCAGCCTTGAAGAACGGCGCATCCAGCGGCACCCGCAGGCGCCCGTCGATCAGCACGCGCAGCGGTGGTCGGCTCATGGCCAGCGCGGTTTGCTCGGCATCCAGACCCAACTCGTCGGCACGCACGGTCAAACGCGCGCCATCGGCCAGCACGGTGTCGGCGCCGGTCAGCACCACGGTGGCCTGAGCGCGCAAACGCTGAACGGCCGAACGTGCGGCCGGGCCGGTGATCCACTGGCTCTCGCCGCTTTCCATGGCCGTGCGCCCGTCGAGGCTCATAGCCAACTTGACCCGCACGTACGGCAAGCCGTGCTCCATGCGTTTCAGAAAACCTTGATTGAGCTGGCGCGCCTCGGCTTCGAGCACGCCGCTTTCGGTAGCAATGCCGGCATCGGCCAGGCGCTGCAGACCACGTCCGGCGACTTGCGGGTTCGGATCGCGCATCGCTGCCACCACCCGGGCAACCCCGGCATTCACCAGCGCTTCGGCACACGGCGGCGTGCGGCCATGGTGGCTGCAGGGTTCCAGCGTCACATAAGCGGTCGCGCCCCGGGCCAATTCACCGGCGGCGCGCAGGGCGTGGACTTCGGCGTGCGGTTCGCCGGCGCGCTCATGCCAGCCTTCGCCGACGATCTGCCCATCACGCACCACCACGCAGCCGACCCGAGGATTGGGATGGGTGGTGTAATGACCTTTGCGCGCCAGTTCCAGCGCGCGAGCCATGAAGTGAGCGTCGAGGATGGCCTGCTCGCCGGCGCTGGTCATTCTTTCACCGGTTCGCGGGCGAGGCGGTCGATTTCTTCACGGAACTCGTTAAGGTCCTGGAAGCGTTTGTACACCGAGGCGAAGCGGATGTAGGCGACTTCATCAAGCTTTTGCAACTCAGCCATCACCAGTTCGCCGACCACGAGGGATTTGACCTCGCGCTCGCCGGTGGCGCGCAGCTTGTGCTTGATGTGAACCAGGGAGGATTCGAGGCGCTCGACGCTCACCGGACGTTTCTCCAGGGCGCGCTGCATGCCGGCGCGGAGTTTTTCTTCGTCGAACGGTTGGCGGCTGCCGTCGGTTTTGATCAGGCGCGGCAACACCAGTTCGGCCGTCTCGAACGTCGTGAAACGCTCGCCGCAGGCCAGGCATTCACGCCGGCGGCGCACCTGTTCGCCCTCGGCGACCAGACGCGAGTCGATGACCTTGGTGTCGTTGGCACCGCAGAAGGGACAGTGCATGGTGGCTGGCAACAAAAAAAGGGAGGGCCATGGTAGCGCATCCCGGTGGCAAGACAAGCCATAGGCTTTGCGGTATACAGAACGGCATGATCGTTTGATCCATGGATTTCATTTTGCTGGAGCATCCAATGCCGTTACGTCCGCTCGTTTTGCTCAGTCTTTTCAGCCTGCTGGTGGCCTGTGGCAGCGATGCACCCAAGCCCCAGCCGCCAACACCGGGACCTGCCCCGCAGCAAGCGCAGAAAAAAGCCAAAGAGGCTGCCGAACTTGGCCCGCTGCCGGCTTATCAACGGGAATTGAGCGGCACCCTGCAAGGCGTGCCGGCCGGTGCCGAAGTCGAACTGGCGCTGCTGGTGATCGACGAAAAGGATCGCCCGCAACAATTGCTCGCCAGTTCCAGCCTGATCGGCAACAACCAGATCCTGCCGTTCCGCCTGCGCTTCAACCCGGACGCGTTCCCGGCCGGCGCGCGGGTTGAGCTGCGCGGGCGCGCCAGCCAGTCCGGTCAGTTGATCCTGCATCTGCCGTCGCAAACCATCAGCCAGCCGACCACCCAGGCGCTGGGCCAACTGCAATTTGTCAAAGCACCATGAATGCACCGCTCGACCTGCAACAGGCGTTAGGTGAATTGCTCGGCGACGCCAGACTCAAGGTCTGTGCGTTGCCGGACACTGATTTACAGCTATGGCTGATCGATGGCGACAACATGGGTCGCGAATTCAGCCAGGAAGAAATTCAGCGAATCCTGCATGAGCCACCGTATTGGGGTTTCTGCTGGGCCAGCGGTCTGGCGGTGGCGCGTTATCTGGCGGAATTTCCCGAGTGGGTGCGCGGCAAGCGTGTGCTGGATTTCGGCGCTGGTTCCGGGATTGCCGGGATCGCGGCGGTGAAGGCCGGGGCGCTGGAGGTGGTGGCGTGCGATCTGGATCCGCTGGCGATTTCCGCGTGTCGGGCGAATGCCGAGCTGAATGATGTGCAGATGAGTTATTCGACGGATTTCTTTGCCGAAGCGGATCGGTTTGATCTGATTCTGGTGGCGGACGTGTTGTACGACCGGGCGAACTTGCCGTTGCTCGATGCGTTTTTAAGTCGTGGCCGTGAAGCGCTGGTGGCGGATTCGCGGGTTCGGGATTTTAGGCATCCATTGTATGAGCGCATTGAAATGCTTGAGGCGATGACCTTGCCCGATCTGGCGGAGCCGGAAGAATTCAGACATGTCAGCCTCTACCATGCGCGGCGCTAGCTAAAAGCTTCGCGAGCAGGCTCGCTCCCACATTTGGAATGCGTTTCCCTGTGGGAGCGAGCCTGCTCGCGAAGGCGTCCTGCCAGACAACACATCTCTGCCTTCCGGCCACCCCCCGCCAAGCCGTATAGTTGCCCCATTCACGCTTCTACGAGATCCCCCATGAGTGAGCAAACGCCGTACATCTTCGACGCCACGACGGCCGATTTCGACCAGTCGGTGATCGAGGCTTCCTTCAACAAACCGGTGCTGGTGGATTTCTGGGCCGAATGGTGTGCGCCGTGCAAAGCGTTGATGCCGATGCTGCAAGGCATTGCCGAGAGCTATCAGGGCGAGTTGCTGCTGGCCAAGGTCAACTGCGACATCGAGCAGGACATCGTCGCCCGCTTCGGTATTCGCAGCCTGCCGACCGTGGTGCTGTTCAAGGACGGCCAACCGGTCGACGGTTTTGCCGGTGCACAACCGGAATCCGCCGTGCGCGCCCTGCTTGAGCCGCACGTGCAGATGCCACCACCGGCTGCAGCCGATCCGTTCGAGCAGGCTCAGGCGTTGTTTGATGACGGCCGTTACGCCGACGCCGAGGCAGCGCTGGTGGTGATGCTTACTGAGGACAACACAAACGCCAAGGCACTGATCCTCTACGCGCGTTGCCTGACCGAGCGCGGCGAACTGGATGAAGCGCAAACTGTGCTCGACGCGGTCAAGAGCGACGAGCACAAGGCTGCACTGGCCGGGGCCAAGGCGCAGATCAAGTTCCTCGGTCTGGCGCGTGACTTGCCGGATGCTGCCGACCTGAAAGCGCGACTGGCGAAAGATCCGCAGGACGATGAAGCGGTGTATCAACTGGCGATCCAGCAACTGGCGCGTCAGCAGTACGAAGCGGCGCTGGATGCTTTGCTCAAGCTGTTCGTCCGCAACCGCAACTATGCCGAAGGTCTGCCGCACAAGACCTTACTGCAAGTGTTCGAGCTGCTGGGCAATGATCATCCGTTGGTGACGATGTACCGCCGCAAGATGTTTGCTGCGCTTTATTAAGATCAAAAGATCGCAGCCTGCGGCAGCTCCTACATTGGGATCGTGTACACCCTTGTAGGAGATGCCGCTGGCTGCGATCTTTTGCGGTTCACTCGATCCAGCTGTAGAGCGGCGTATCCCCGCCGCTCACCACTTTCACGTCCGCACTGTGGCGCAGGCGCACCAACAAGCGTTTGCCCGCCACCGCGCTGCCGGTCAGCCCTTCCAGTTGATCAAGCAGATCCGGACCGCTGAGCTGCCCGGCCTTGCGCAACAGATCCTTGGCCAACTGCCACAAGGCATCGTCCTGATTCAGCGGTTTCGCCGCCGGGGCAGACGCGACCGCCTCAGATTGAGCAACCGGCGCCTGCCCATTCAGTGCCGAACCGAGCTTCGCCCAATCGCCGTCATCCAGCTCCACCGTCAAATCCACCGGCACGTCGCCGACGGTTCCGCGTATCCGCAACATTGAGTTCGCTCCTGCACTTTTCTGACGTGCATGCTCCCACGGGACTTGTGCAACGCCAAGCGCACGGGCAAACTCTGCGCACTTTCGTTATAAGATTACATAACAAACTCTTCACTTTACTTCCCGGAGACCGTCATGCGTCGTCTGCTGCTCGCTTTGCCGTTTGCCCTGTTGCCGCTGGCCATCGCCCATGCTGCCGATGAGCACGATCACGACCATGAACACGGCAGCCTCGGTGCGCATGAACATGGTGTTGGCCGTCTGAATGCCGCGCTCGATGGCCAGACCCTTGAGCTGGAGCTGGAAAGCCCGGCGATGAACCTCGTTGGTTTCGAACACGTTGCGACCACGGACGCCGACAAGGCCAAAGTCGCTGCAGCCCGTGCGCAACTGGAAAAGCCGCTGACCCTGTTCAGCCTGCCCACTGCTGCCGGTTGCAAAGTGGTCAGTCAGGAACTGGAAAGCCCGTTGTTCGGCGACAAGCCGGATGCCGATGACCATGACGACGATGAAGCGGACAAGGACGGTCACGAGCATCACCACGACCACAGCGAAATCCACGCGCATTACCAATTCAACTGCGCCACACCGGGTGCGTTGAAGACGCTGGACCTGACTAATGTCTTCAATACCTTCCCGGCGACGCAGAAAATTCAGGTACAACTGATCAGCGCCAGCGGCCAGCAAGGTACCGAAGTGACGGCCAAGGCTGCTGCCCTGAAATTCTGAAATCTGTGAAGATTCCTTGTAGGAGTGAGCCTGCTCGCGATAGCAGACTGTCAGTTGATTCAGTGCTGACTGGTACACCGCTATCGCGAGCAGGCTCACTCCTACAAAGGGGCCACTCAACTCCATATCCGGTTTCAAATGACCCAAGCACTCATCGAACTGTCCGACCTGGGCTTCAACTGGCCCGGTCATCCGCCGCTGCTGGACATTCCGGCGTTTCGTCTGGAAGCCGGTGAAACCCTGTTCCTCAAAGGCCCCAGCGGCAGCGGCAAGACCACCCTGCTCGGTCTGCTCGGCGGCGTGCAGAAACCCGGTCGCGGCAGCATTCGCTTGCTCGGCCAGGAGCTGACCGAACTCTCCGCCGGCGCTCGCGACACCTTCCGCGTCGATCACACCGGCTACATTTTCCAGCAGTTCAACCTGCTGCCGTTTCTTTCGGTACGCGAGAACGTTGAACTGCCGTGTCACTTTTCCAAGCTGCGCGCGCAACGGGCGAAACAGCGCCACGGCAGCGTCGATCAAGCCGCCGCCACCCTGCTCGCCCACCTCGGCTTAAAGGATGAAAGCATCCTCAGCCGCCGCGCCGATTCGCTGTCGATCGGCCAACAGCAGCGGGTTGCAGCAGCCCGCGCCTTGATCGGTCAGCCTGAGCTGGTGATCGCCGACGAACCGACCTCGGCACTGGATTACGACGCCCGGGAAAACTTCATCCGCCTGCTGTTCGCCGAATGCCGCGAGGCCGGATCGAGTCTGCTGTTCGTCAGCCACGACCAGAGCCTGGCGCCGCTGTTCGACCGTCACCTGTCCCTGGCCGAACTCAATCGCGCCGCCACGTCTGCCGAGGTCTGAGATGTATCTGTTTCGTCTGGCCATGGCCAGCCTGGCCAACCGCCGCTTCACCGCTTTGCTCACGGCTTTTGCCATCGCCCTCTCGGTGTGTCTGTTGCTCGCCGTTGAGCGGGTGCGTACCGAGGCCAAAGCCAGTTTCGCCAGTACTATCAGTGGCACCGACCTCATCGTTGGTGCCCGTTCCGGCTCGGTGAACCTGTTGCTGTACTCGGTGTTCCGCATCGGCAACGCCACCAACAACATCCGCTGGGACAGCTTCGAACACTTCGCCAGCAATCCGAAAGTGAAGTGGGCGATCCCGATGTCCCTCGGCGACTCCCATCGTGGCTACCGGGTGATGGGCACTACCGAAGCCTACTTCGAGCATTACCAGTACGGTCGCCAGCAGCATCTGCAACTGGCGGACGGTCGTGCGTTTGCCACCGATCCTTTTGAAGTGGTGCTCGGTGCGGAAGTGGCCGATGCGCTGCATTACAAGCTCGGTGACAAACTGGTGCTGGCCCACGGCGTGGCCGCGATCAGTCTGGTCAAGCACGACGACAAACCGTTCACCGTGGTCGGCATTCTCAAGCGCACCGGCACCCCGGTCGATCGCACATTGCACATCAGCCTCGGCGGCATGGAGGCGATTCACATCGACTGGCACAACGGTGTTCCGGCGCGTGGCAATGGGCGGATCACAGCGGATCAGGCGCGCAACATGGACCTGACGCCGCAAGCGATCACCGCATTCATGCTCGGCCTCAACAGCAAGATTTCCACCTTCGCCCTGCAACGCGAGATCAACGAATTCCGTGGCGAGCCGATGCTGGCGATTCTGCCGGGTGTAGCCTTGCAGGAGTTGTGGAGCCTGATGAGCACCGCTGAAAAAGCGCTGTTCGTGGTCTCGTTGTTTGTGGTGTTGACCGGGTTGATCGGCATGCTCACGGCGATTCTCACCAGCCTTAACGAACGGCGTCGCGAGATGGCGATCCTTCGTTCGGTCGGTGCGCGCCCTTGGCATATCGCGAGTCTGCTGGTGCTCGAGGCGTTTGCACTGGCGCTGACCGGGGTGATTGCCGGGGTGGCGTTGTTGTACATCGGCATCGCCGCCGCGCAGGGTTATGTACAGGCCAATTACGGTTTGTATCTGCCGCTGGCGTGGCCGAGCGAGTATGAATGGACGCTGCTCGGTGGCATTCTGGCGGCCGCGCTGCTGATGGGCAGCGTGCCGGCCTGGCGCGCTTATCGCCAATCCTTGGCCGATGGCCTGTCGATCCGTTTATGAGGATGTTCACCATGCCCCGCGCTGCACTCGCGCTGCTGTTGCTGATCGCCCTGCCCGTGTGGGCAGCGGCGCCGAAAGACCTGACGTGGTCGGAAATGATTCCACCGGACGCCGCGCCGGAAGTGCCGAACATGACCCCGCTGCACGACATGTCGAAGATGAGTGATGCGCTGTCCGCCGAGTCCGCGCCAGCGGCCAAGCAGGACCTGCCGAACGCGCCGGTGGTGAAGTCCCTCGACGGTCAGAACATTCGTTTGCCGGGTTATATCGTGCCGCTGGAAGTCAATGAAGAAGGACGCACCACGGACTTTTTGCTGGTGCCGTATTTCGGCGCCTGCATCCACGTGCCGCCACCGCCGTCGAACCAGATTGTGCATGTGAAAAGCGAGTTGGGCGTGAAGCTTGATGAGCTGTATCAGCCGTACTGGGTCGAGGGACCGTTGCAGGTCAAGGCGTCGAGCAGCGAACTGGCGGATGCCGGGTATCAGATGGATGCGGACAAGATTTATGTGTATGAACTGCCGGAGTAAACCCCGGTAGTTTTGTGCTGTTGCAATGACCCCTTCGCGAGCAAGCTCGCTCCCACAGGTTTCGGTGGTGACCATAAATTTTGTGGTCGACTCGATCAATGTGGGAGCGAGATTGCTCGCGAAGGGGCCTTCAAAGGTTCCACAGAAACCCGCCCCTTCACTGTTTCATTGAGCTGAGTCAAAAGACCGTATCAGTTGGCTTCGTACCATAGGACATCAGACATTTCTAACGTCCTTTCGGAGCCCCCATGAACAAGTCCTTGCTCAGCGCTTCGCTGTTTGCCCTCGCGCTCGCAGCCCCGCTCGCCCACGCCCACGAAGCCGGTGACATCCTCATCCGCGCCGGTGCGATCACCGTCAACCCGAAAGCCGACAGCTCCAGCGTCAAGGTCGATCAGGGTCCGTTGAGCGGCACCAATCTGGGCGGCAAAGCGACCATGAGCAGCGACACTCAATTGGGTCTGAACTTCGCTTACATGCTTACCGATCACGTCGGCCTCGAGTTGCTCGCGGCCACGCCGTTCGAGCATGACGTCAAACTCAAGGGCACTGCCCTGCCAGCGGCCAACGGCAAGCTCGGCACCCTGAAACACTTGCCGCCGACTCTCAGCGTTGTGTACTACCCGCTGGATTCGAAGTCGCCGTTCCAGCCGTATGTCGGCGGCGGTATCAACTACACCTGGATCTATGACGAGCACGTCGGCAGCGAAGCCAGCGCCAACGGTTTCAGCAACTTCAAGGCGAAAAACTCCTGGGGTCTGGCCTGGCAGGTCGGTGCCGACTACATGCTGACTGACAACATCATGCTCAACGCCCAAGTGCGTTACATCGACATCGACACCCGCGCCACCGTCGAAAACAACGCCGTTGCGCCGGGCACTCGCGCACGGGTGAATGTGGATGTGGATCCGTTCATCTACATGGTCGGTTTGGGCTATAAGTTCTAAGTCGATTGACCGAACGTTCACGTGGTGGTGAATGAGGCTTGGTGGTGAGCAGGCATAGAACTGACGGCGACCGTACGCAGTTGATCGGGGGATAACATCCCCTTGCCACAGGAGTAGCGACATATTCCGGCCGTGAAAAAGGCGCCTGTCAAAGGGCGCCTTTTTCATGTCTGCCTGGAATGCGTGGTGAGTTTGAGATCTATCCCCCTCACCCCAGCCCTCTCCCTCAGGGAGAGGGGGAAAGGGAGCCGATTTGTGTGTTCTTCAAAATCTCAGTTCGACTCGGTATTTCACGTCGGCGTAACTCGAAAGAACACCTCGGTCAGTCCCCTCTCCCTCTGGGAGAGGGTTAGGCGGGCGGCGTTCCGATGAGGGGCTCTTTTCAGGCACGCCCCAACAACCGCGCCAAACCCACGCTCATCGGCGTCTGCTGCGGCAGCTTGAAGCGTTCCAGCAGACGAGCGTTATTCGCCCGGGAATGACGGATATCACCGGAGCGCGCCGGGCCGTAGCTGACGGGTGGCAGTTGACCGACCACCGCTTGCAGGGCTTCAAGCATCTGCTTGAGGCTCATCGCCTGATTCCATCCAACGTTCACCGGACCGACTTCCACCTCAGGTTTTTCGATGCCCTGTACCAGCAAATCGACCAGGTCTTCGACATAGAGGAAATCGCGCGTTTGCTCACCGTCACCGAACACGGTAATCGGCAAGCCTTTCTGTGCGCGTTCGCTGAAGATGCTGATCACCCCGGAGTACGGCGAGGACGGATCCTGACGTGGGCCGAAGATATTGAAGAAGCGGAAAATCACCGGCTCCAGGCCATGCTGGCGGCGATAGAAATCGAAATAATGTTCGCCCGCCAGCTTGTCCGAAGCGTAAGGCGTCAATGGGGCTTTGGGCGTTTCTTCATCAATCGACTCGCCCTCGCCATTGTTGCCGTACACCGCCGCACTGGAGGCATACAACACGCGCTTGACCCCGGCCAGACGCATGGCTTCGCAGACATTCAGCGTGCCAATGAAGTTGCTCTGGTGAGTTTTCACCGGATCGTCCACCGAGGCCTGCACCGACGCCACGGCCGCCAGGTGAGCGACTGCGCTGCAGCCTTGCATGGCTCTGGCCACCAGCGTCGCATCGGCGACATCGCCGACAATCAGCTCAACCTTGGAGTTATCCAGCGGCAGGTTGCTGCGCTTGCCGGTCGACAGATCGTCGAGAATGCGCACCGAATGCCCCTTGGCAAGCAAGGCGTCGGTCAGGTGCGAGCCAATGAATCCGGCTCCGCCGGTGATTAAAACAGTCCCTTCAGCCATGACGGTAGAACCTATCCAGTAAGCCCGGGAGTGCGGCGCGCCAGGCGCGCGGTTTGATCCCGAAAGTGTGCAGAATTTTCTTGCAGGCCAGCACCGCATGTTGCGGCTCTTCGGCAGCGTCCGGTCGCGCGGCGTGAGCCTGGGCGGTTGGTGCTTCGATCGCTAGGGCGTGCAGGCTGCGCGCTTCGGTCAGAATCGCCTGGCCCAGCGCCAGCGGTGTGGTCGCTTCGTGGCCGGCGTAGTGGTAAGTGCCCCACAGCGGCGCGGCGCAATCGAGTTGTTTGAGCACCGAAATGATCACTCGTGCGGCATCGTCGACCGGGGTCGGATTGCCACGGCGGTCATCGGCCAGCAGCAACTCTTCCGGTTGTTCGGCGCGGGCGAGGAAGCGCCCCAGAGTGCCGTCCGGGCTGTCATCGAGCAACCAGCCAAATCGTAGCAAAACGTGTTGCGGACAAGTGGCGCGCACACTTTGTTCAATTCGCCACAACGCCTGACCGCGCAAACCCAGTGGCACCGGTTCGTCTTTTTCGCTGTACGCCGTGGCACGCGAACCGTCGAACACCCGATAACTGGAGGGCTGGACGAGGACGATGTTGTGGTGCTGGCACAGTTCGGCCAGACGTTCGATCGCACGTTCCTGCCCGGCCATGCGGCTTTCGCTGACGGTTTCGGCCTGGAACCAGTCGAAATAGTAGGCGAGATTGATCAATGCATCGGGACGGGTGTCGTCGAGCAATTGGGTCAGGCTCGCGGCATCCCAGCCGTTTTCGGGCGGGCGGGGGGCGAGGAAACCGATGTCTTCCTCTGCACCGAGGCGAATCAGCGCCTGCCCAAGGGCATTTCCGCCGCCCAGTAACATAAGGCGCATTCGCATAGAGTCAGCAGGCCCAGTCTGATTGGAACGATGGCTTTAGCGACGGCTCTTGTGAAACCGTCGTCGATAATTGCCGGAATCGTTGCATTTTGCGGGTTTAGTGCGCAACCGTCATCCGTAAAGTGCAGATCGCCGGGATTTGTGTCGTGGCCACTGGCCCCTTCGCGAGCAAGCTCGCTCCCACAAGGGATTTACGGCGCACACAAATCCACTGTGGGAGCGAGCTTGCTCGCGAAGAGGTCCGGCAAGACGCTGAAGATCCCAGCGGTACTTGCATCTTCACACCCGCGCCCGCATAACTTAAGCCATGAATCTGCCCATCCCCACGGACGCGGCCCTGGCAGGCTTTCACCCCGCCGTCAGCGCCTGGTTCAGCAACACATTCGCGACGGTCACCGCCGCCCAGGCCCGCGCATGGCCGTTGATCCGCCAGCGCCGTTCGACGCTGATCGCTGCGCCCACCGGCTCCGGCAAAACCCTCACTGCGTTTCTGGCCGTGCTCGACGACCTCGTCCACCGAGGCCTTGAAGATCCCGACGGCCTGCCCGACGAAACCCTGGTGGTCTACGTCTCGCCACTGAAGGCGCTTTCCAACGACATTCGCATCAACCTGCAAAACCCATTGGCGGGGATCACCGAACACCTGCGGCAGATGAGTCTACCTAGGCTGGCAATCACCACCGCCGTGCGCACTGGTGACACCCCGCAAAAAGAACGCGCGGCCATGCGCAAGACCGCGCCGCACATTCTGGTGACCACCCCGGAATCGCTCTACGTGCTGCTCGGTTCGGAATCGGGACGAAAAATGCTCGGCACCACGCGCACGGTGATCATCGATGAAATCCACGCGATAGCCGCAGGCAAACGCGGCAGTCATCTGGCCCTCAGTCTTGAGCGACTGCAGGCGCTGTGCGGCGAACCGCTGACCCGCATCGGCCTTTCGGCCACGCAGAAACCGGTCGAAGCCGTGGCGCAATTTCTCGTCGGCCATGAGCGCCCCTGCGAAATCATCGACATCGGCCATGCGCGGCCACGGGATCTGGGCATCGAAGTGCCGCCCGTGCCGTTGTCGGCAGTGATGGCCAACGATGTCTGGGAACGGGTCTACGACCGCCTCGCCGAACTTGCGCGCGAGCACCGCACCACGCTGATTTTCGTCAACACCCGGCGCCTGGCCGAACGCCTGAGCCGGCACCTCAGCGAACGCCTGGGCAAACACGCCGTAGCCGCGCACCACGGCAGCCTGGCCAAGGAGTTTCGCCTCGACGCCGAACAACGGCTCAAACGCGGCGAGCTAGAGGTGTTGATCGCCACCGCCTCGCTGGAACTGGGCATCGATATCGGCGAAGTCGATCTGGTCTGCCAGATTGCCTCACCGCGCTCTATCGCCGGTTTTCTGCAACGTGTTGGCCGCTCCGGGCACCAGGTGGGCGGCACACCCAAGGGCCGTTTGTTCGCCACCACCCGCGACGACTTGATCGAATGCACCGCCCTGCTCGACTGCGTGCGCCGAGGCGAACTCGACACCCTGCACATCCCGGTCGCGCCGCTGGATGTTTTGGCGCAGCAGATCATCGCCGAAGTCAGTTGTCAGGAATGGCCGGAGGACGCCTTGCTGGCGATGTTCCGCCGCGCCTCGCCCTACCGCGACCTCGACGAAAAACACTATCAAGCCCTGCTGAGCATGCTCGCTGAAGGCTACAACGGTCGCCAGGGCATCCGCAGCGCCTACCTGCACCGCGACGCCGTCAGCCGCACCTTGCGTGGCCGTCGCGGTTCACAACTGACCGCCGTGACCAGCGGCGGCACCATTCCCGATAACGCCGACTACAGCGTCATGCTCGAGCCGCATGGCCTGAACATCGGCAGCGTCAACGAAGACTTCGCGGTGGAAAGTATTGCCGGCGACGTGTTCCAGCTCGGCAACACCTCCTATCGCATCCTGCGCGTGGAAACCGGCAAGGTCCGCGTCGAGGATGCCCACGGCCAGCCGCCGACCATTCCGTTCTGGCTCGGCGAAGCGCCGGGACGCAGCGATGAATTGTCATCGGCTGTCGCACGTCTGCAAGCACAACTCGATGAACTGCTCAGCGCCAGCCCCGGCAATCTGCAACCGGCACTCGACTGGCTGACACAGACCCTCGGCCTCAACCGCGCCAGCGCCGAACAATTGGTCGAATACCTCGCCCGCGCCCGGCAGACCCTCGGCGCCCTGCCCTCGCAAGACACGCTGCTGATGGAGCGCTTTTTCGACGAATCCGGTGGCACCCAACTGATCATTCACTCGCCGTTCGGCAGCCGCATCAACCGCGCCTGGGGCCTGGCCCTGCGCAAGCGATTCTGCCGCACCTTCAACTTCGAATTGCAGGCCGCCGCCAGCGAAGACGCGATCGTCCTGTCGCTGTCCACCAGCCACAGCTTCGAACTCGATGACATCTGGCGTTACCTGCACAGCAACAGCGCCGAGCACATCCTGATTCAAGCCGTACTCGACGCGCCGCTGTTCGGCGTGCGCTGGCGCTGGAATGCCGGTGTGGCGTTGGCGCTGCCRCGCTTTACCGGCGGGCGCAAAGTTGCGCCGCAGTTGCAGCGGATGAAAAGCGAAGACCTGATCGCCAGCGTGTTTCCCGATCAGATCGCCTGCCTGGAAAACCTTGCTGGCGAGCGCGAGATTCCCGAACATCCCCTGATTGAGCAAACCCTCGACGATTGCCTGCACGAGGCGATGGACAGCGAGGGCTGGCTCAATCTGCTACGGCGCATGGAGCGTGGCGACGTGCGCTTGATCAGCCGCGACTTGCCGGCGCCATCGCCGCTCGCGGCAGAAATTCTCAGCGCGCGGCCGTACACCTTTCTCGACGATGCACCGCTCGAAGAACGTCGTACCCAAGCGGTAATCAATCGGCGCTGGAGCGATCCACAATCGACCGATGACCTCGGTGCGCTGGATGCGGACGCGATTGCCGCCGTGTATGAAGAGGCGTGGCCGACGCCAAACGCTGTGGATGAAATGCATGAGGCGCTGATGAGCCTGGCGTGCATCAGCGATGAGGAGGTGCAAACGAACGAAGGCTGGCGTGCATGGCTGGAAAATCTGGCCAGCAGTGGTCGCGCCTGCCGTCTACAGATCGATGCCGAGCATGGCTTGTGGCTGGCCCGCGAACGCCTGACGTGTCTGCAAGCGCTTTATCCACAGGCCAAATTGCAAGCCGAACTGAAGGCGTTGCCGGGATTCGATGAGGCGTGGACGTTCGATGAAGCGCTGGTCGAAGTGATCCGCGCACGCCTCGGTGCCTTCGGACCGCTGCCGTTATCCGCGATTGCCGAACCGCTCGCGTTGCAGGCCACTGAAGTCCATCAAGCCCTTGCCCAACTGGAGCGCGAAGGTTACGTGCTACGCGGCCAGTTCACGCCCAAGGTCAACATTGAGGAATGGTGCGAACGGCATCTGCTCGCGCGCATTCATCGCTACACGGTCAAGCGCCTGCGCCGGGAAATCGAACCGGTCGCGCTGCAGGATTTCATGCGGTTTCTGTTCGACTGGCAGCATCTGTCGCCCGCAACTCGCGGTCAGGGCAGCGCCGTGTTGCCCGCGATTGTCGGCCAGTTCGAAGGCTACGCGGCGGCCGCTTCGGCGTGGGACAGCGACATTCTTCCGGCCCGCCTCAAAGACTACTCACCGAGCTGGCTGGATGATTTGTGCCGCAACGGCAAACTGGTGTGGACGCGCCTCAGTGCCCGGCAGAAAGTCAGCGGCACGGCGTTGCGCAGCACGCCGATCGTGCTGCTGCCACGTAGTCAGGTCGGTTTGTGGAGTGCGCTGGCCGAACAGACGCCGGTGAACGAACTGTCGCCAAAAACCCAGAAGGTCTTTGAAGCCTTGAGTCAACACGGCGCGCTGTTTTTCGATGAGTTGATTCATGAAGCGCGCCTGCTGCGCACCGAACTGGAAATCGCCTTGCAGGAGCTGGTTGGCGCCGGTCTGGTGAACGCCGACAGCTTCGCCGGCCTGCGCGCCTTGATCACCCCGCCGAGCAAACGCCAGCAGCGCAGCAGTCGTCGTGGGCGCGGGGCGTTTGTCGGTGGAATGGATGATGCCGGGCGCTGGGCGTTGTTGCGGCGCGGAACGGCTGTGGATAACAGCGAAACCCTGGAACACGTCGCGATGACATTGTTGCGCCGTTATGGCGTGGTGTTCTGGCGCTTGCTGGAGCGTGAGGCGGACTGGTTGCCGAGCTGGCGCGAATTGTTGCGCACGTTTCATCGGCTGGAAGCACGGGGCGAGATTCGCGGTGGACGATTTGTCAGTGGTTTGGCGGGGGAACAGTTTGCCTTGCCCGAGGCGATTCCATTGTTGCGCGAAGTGCGTCGGCGAACGCATGACGGCAGTCTGGTCGCGGTGTGCGGGGTCGATCCATTGAACCTGGCCGGGACGTTGTTGCCAGGGACGAAAGTGCCGGCGCTGGTGAGTAATCGGTTGGTCTATCGGGATGGGATTCCAGCGGCGGCGGAGATTGCCGGAAAGCAGCAGTTTTGGCTGGAGCTGGATCAGATCGGCATGGAGCAGGTGCGCGGCAAGCTGATCCGGCATTGAGGTTGGCGGGTCTGGCGCCATCGCGAGCAGGCTCACTCCTACATTTGGAATGCGTTCCCCTGTAGGAGTGAGCCTGCTCGCGATAGCGCTGGCATTCCCACCAAAAAACTACCCGTTAAGTCCGCGATTCCTGCGGCACCTCGCTCACCACCACCGCCCCTTCCTGCTGCCGCTTCGGCAACAAAACCTGCTGTGGATAAGTCTGCGCGAAATGCACCACCGGGCTGTTATCCACAAGCTTCTTCAAACGCTGATTGAACGCCCGGCTCACCGCATACTGCCCACCGGATACCGTGCGGAACTGCGCCGTCAGCACCACGCCGTTCAAATCCATTTTGTCCACGCCAAACACATCCAGCGGCCCTTGCAGGTTGTACTTGAGGAACGGGTCTTCGCGGATCGAATCGCCCGTCTCGCGGATCAACTCGATGGCCTTATCCACGTCCGTGTCGTAGGTGAACTGCACCGAGAAAAACGCAAAGGCAAACTGCCGCGATTGGTTGGTCACAGCCTTGATCTGGCCGAACGGCACCGAGTGCACAAAGCCCTTGCCGTCACGCAGACGCAGGGTGCGAATGGTCAGCCCTTCGACGGTGCCGGCATGGCCCGAATCGAGCACCACCCAATCGCCAATCGACAGGGTGTCTTCAATGATGATGAACAGCCCGGTGATCACGTCCTGCACCAGTTGCTGCGAACCGAAACCGATGGCCAGACCGACCACTCCGGCACCGGCCAGCAGTGGTGCAACGTTGATCCCCAGATTGGCCATAGTGGTGATTGCGCAGATCACCACGAGGATGATTTTGATCGCGTTGCGCAGCAGCGGCAGGATGGTTTTCACTCGCGTACTCGGCTGGCGCGCCGCGCGTTTGCTGAGCGGCGGTTTCAGTGCTTCCTGAATCGCCGTGTCGAGTACCACCCACAGCAACCACGTGACCAGGAAGATCAGGCCAATGCTGCTCAGCGCGTTACTGATGGCTCGTCCAACCGTGCTGCTCTGAGCGAAATCGAGCAACGAAACGCCCCAGATCCGCCCGAGAATATCGATGAAGGCGATAGCGATGACGATCCGCAGCAAGGCATGCAAGAGGCTGAGAAAACGTTCCTTGTAGGCGCTGCTGCGCTGGATCGCTTCGGCTTTTCGTGACTTGAACAAGTGCTGCAGGATCGTGCTGAGGAATACCGTGCCGATTAACAAAACCGTGGTGAACAACGCGCAACGCAGAGCTTTCTGATTGTCCTCGCCGATGCCGATCAGATTCACTGCCGAGACCAGCACCATCAGCACGATTGGCCAGTACCACAGCCCCGAGAAAATCCGCAGCGACTCCTGCAACGACGGTTGTTTCAGGCGTTGGCTCAGCGAACGATTGCGGATCAGATGCGCCACCGGGCGGCGCAGGCGGATCACCAGCAAGCCAAAAATGATCGAGGCGATCAGCCCGGTGAATACCGCGACGCTGCTGGTGATATTGCCGCCCAGTTGTCGTGCGATCTGCGGGCTGGTCAGCGCGTCGCTGAGGGCGGCTAGGAAGCCGATCAGGAACAGCGGCCGCGGGCAATAATCACGAATGATCCGCGCCGCCGGACGTTTATGGCCAACGTTGAACATCACCACCACGCACAGCAACATCGAGGTGGAAAAGATGCCGCTGCTGGTGGCGTAGGCCAGACACAGCGCCAACGCGCGGCCGACCGAAGCTTGCAGAAAATGGCTGACGTACAGCGTCAGCGGCAGGCAGATCAGCGCCGGCACGGTGTACGGCAGCAAGTAACCAATCAGATCCTGACTGCGCTGGCGGGTGCGCAACCAGCGGCCCTCGCGCAGACGCTTGGCCATCAAACTGCCGAGCACGGTCAACAACGCGAAACTGCCGAGCCAGACTCCCGACAGCGTAAGGAAGTCCCCGGTAATGCTCCAGCCCGAGCGGTTCGAGGGTTGGTTGACCAGTTTGTCGACTTCATCGGCGGCGCGATCGGCGCGCAGGCGCCAGGCGTCGACCAGGTGTTCGTTGAGATCGAGTTTGTCCTGCACATCATCGATGCTCGAACTGATCGCACCGAGCAGACCGCCCTGCACTATCGGCTCGGGTTTGGCCGCTTCTTCGGCGGCGGCCGGCACACCCGGCAATGCAGCGGCGTCGATTTCACTGGCGCCGAGAAACAGCAGTGCTCCCAGCACAATGGCGATCCTGAACTTGATCAAAACTCCGATCTCCCGTGGCTGAACCTGTAAGGAACTGATCGATATTTGTACGGCAAGTTCAAGAGCGCCCTCACCCTAGCCCTCCCGAAACGTCGGACCGCCCATAGGGAGAGGGAACTGACCGAGTTGTCTGCGAGAAGTACATCGACCTGAGTGTCCGGAGTCGAACTCAACCCCTGAAAACCCTGAAGATCTGCTCCCTTCCCCCTCGCCCCCTCTGGGGGAGAGGGTTGGGGTGAGGGGGAACGCTTTTGATCTTCGACTTGGACGTGACCGTCCGTAACGCCATCGAAACTTTCCCGAACCGCCCGCAGTCATCAAAAGATACCGGCAACACGAGGACTTTCGACGGAGGGCGGCATGGCAACGATCCACATCGGTATTTCCGGCTGGCGCTACGCACCGTGGCGCGGGGACTTCTACCCCAAAGGACTGGCGCAGAAACGCGAATTGCAGTTCGCTTCGCGGGCGGTCAACAGCATCGAAATCAATGGATCGTTCTACGCCCTGCAACGGCCCGAACGCTATTCGCAGTGGTACGCCGAAACGCCGGACGACTTCGTTTTCAGCGTCAAGGCGCCGCGTTTCATTACCCACATCCGTCGCTTGCGCGACATCGAAAAGCCTCTGGCCAATTTCTTCGCCTCGGGGGTGCTGGAGCTCAAGGAAAAGCTCGGGCCGATCCTTTGGCAGTTCCCGCCGAACTTCAAATTCGAGCCTGAGCGCTTTGAACATTTCCTCGCGCTACTGCCCCACGATACCGAAGCCGCCGCCACCCTCGCCCATCAACACGACTCCCACCTGCATGGCCACGCCAGCATGAAAGCCTGGCGCAAAAAGCCACTGCGCCATGCCGTGGAAATCCGCAACGATAGCTTCCTCGATCCCGACTTTGTGCGTTTGTTGAAACGCCACAACACCGCACTGGTGATCGCCGACACCGCCAATAAATGGCCGTACCGCGAAGACCTCACCAGCGACTTTGTCTACCTGCGCCTGCACGGCGCCGAAGAACTTTATGCCAGTGGCTACACCGCACCGGCACTCAAGCGCTGGGCCGAGCGCATCGACGCCTGGCACCACGGCGAGCAACCCAAAGATGCTCATCTGATCGCGCCACGCTTGAAGCCACGCGCACGCAAATCCCGCGAAGTTTTCTGCTATTTCGATAACGACATCAAAGTCCGCGCACCGTATGACGCTCGCGAGTTGTTGCATCGTTTCGAACTGGATAAAGACCTCGCCACCACCCCCGGCGAACCTGCTGGCGAAGGAGTGTTGGCATGAGCATTCCGGAACCGGTCGGTTTTACAGACGAAGGTTCGGTAGTCGCGCCATCGGTACGCACGTTCACCGTGCTGACGGTCAATACCCACAAGGGTTTCACCGCCCTCAACCGGCGTTTCATCCTGCCGGAGTTGCGCGAAGCAGTGCGCAGCGTCGCCGCGGACGTGGTGTTTCTGCAGGAAGTCCATGGCACCCACGAACAGCACCCCAAGCGCTACAACAATTGGCCGACGATGCCGCAGTACGAATTCCTCGCCGACAGCCTCTGGCCGCAGTTCGCCTATGGGCGCAACGCGGTGTACCCGGAGGGGGATCACGGCAACGCGCTGCTGTCGAAATTCCAGATCATTCGCCACGACAACCTCGACGTATCGATCAGCGGCCATGAGAACCGTGGCCTGCTGCATTGCGTCCTGCGCCTGCCCGGTGACGGCACCGAAGTGCATGCGATCTGCGTGCATCTGGGCCTGCGCGAGAGTCATCGCAACGCCCAGCTGGACTTGCTCATGCAACGCTTGGCGGAGTTGCCCGACGACGCACCAGTGATCGTCGCTGGCGATTTCAACGACTGGCGCCAGCGCGCCGATGCGCAGCTCAAACCCTGCGGCCTGCGCGAAGTATTCGCCGAGCACCAGGGCAAACCGGCGCGCAGCTTTCCCGCGCGCCTGCCAGCACTTCGGCTTGATCGTATTTACGTGCGCAACCTCAAGGCCAGCCAGCCGAAAGTCCTGGCGAACCGGCCCTGGTCGCACCTTTCCGACCACGTTCCTTTATCGGTAGAGATCGAACTATGAGCAGTGCGCCGCTGGAGAAATCCGCCGTGGAACCGATCGCCATCAACCCGCCGATACGCGAGCCCGGCCATGTTGATGTCGAGTACAGCTGGCAGGGCAACAATCGCGTTGAGTTGCTGGAGAACGGCGAGGAGTATTTCCCGCGGGTGTTCGACGCGATGCGCGCGGCGAAGAGTGAAATCCTCCTTGAGACGTTTATCGTTTTCGAAGACAAGGTCGGTGCCGAGTTGCAGGAGATTCTGATCGACGCCGCGCGACGAGGCGTGCGCACCACCGTGAGCCTCGACGGCTTCGGTTGCGGTGAGTTGACTACCGGTTATCTGACTGCGCTGAGCGAAGCCGGCGTGCACCTGCAAATCTTCGATCCGGCACCGAAACGCCTGGGCATCCGCACCAACTGGTTCCGCCGCTTGCACCGCAAGATCGTGGTGGTCGACGGCCTGGTCGCGTTTATTGGCGGGATCAACTTTTCCGGCGATCACCTGGCCGATTTTGGCCCCGAAGCCAAGCAGGATTACTCGGTGCAAGTCCAGGGGCCGGTGGTCGCTGACATCCACCACTTTGCCCTGCTGCAAAGCGGTCGCCCCGGACGCGCACGCTTCTGGTGGCAACGCCGGCGCCAGCGCCGCGCGGAAATGGCGTTCAACGATCACGACGGTCAAGTACGCCTGGTATTCCGCGATAACGACCAGCACAACTCCGACATCGAAGACGTGTATCTGCAGGTGCTGCGGCGCGCCAAACGCCGGGTCGTGATCGCCAACGCCTACTTCTTCCCCGGTTATCGCCTGTTGCGGGAAATCCGCAATGCGGCACGCCGTGGAGTCGAGGTGCGCCTGATTCTGCAGGGGCAACCGGACATGCTGGTGGCCAAACTGGCGGCGCGCATGACCTACGACTACTTGCTCAAGGCCGGGGTGCAGATCCACGAATATTGCCAGCGCCCGCTGCACGGCAAAGTCGCGCTGGTCGATGAAGAATGGAGCACCGTCGGTTCGAGCAATCTTGATCCGCTGAGTCTGTCGCTGAACCTGGAAGCAAACGTGCTGATCCGCGACCGCGCGTTCAATCAGCATCTGTTCGAGCGTCTTGAAGACCTCAGCCAGAACCACTGCAAAGCCATGGACCCGAGCAAGTCCCCGCGTGGTCGGATCTGGCACATGACCGTGGGTTTTCTGGTGTTCCATTTCTTGCGGCATTTTCCGGCGATGGCCGGTTGGCTGCCGGCGCACAAACCACGGCTCAAGCCATTTCGAGGAAACACGCCATGAGCCATTCCGAAGCGCATTCGAGCGGTCATTCGGCACCAGCGACGCACTCGAAATGGAGTCGCTGGAAACGCCCGTTGAGCCTGCTGTTTTTCCTCGCACTGATCGTCTTGCTGACGCTGTTCGCCACGCGTATCGAATGGGCCGAAGTGCTGCAAACCCTTGCCGACTTCAAGCTGCGCACGCTGATCATCGCCGCCGGCCTGACCCTGCTGAGTTTTCTGGTCTACGCCAGTTTTGACCTGATCGGCCGCACCTACATTCGTCAGGACCTGACCTGGAAGCAGATCCTGCCGGTGGGGATCATCAGCTATGCGTTCAACCTCAATCTCAGCGCGTGGGTTGGCGGGATCGCCATGCGCTATCGCCTGTATTCGCGACTGGGCGTGAGCAAAGGCAACATCGCCAAGATCCTCGGGTTGAGCCTGGCGACCAATTGGTTTGGCTACATGACCATTGCCGGCGTGGTGTTCAGCAGCGGACTGGTGCGCATGCCGCCGGGCTGGAAAGTCAGCAGTGATGCATTGCAAGGCATTGGTGTTTTGTTATTACTGATCAGCGCCGGCTATCTCGCGGCGTGCCAGTTTTCCAAGCGCCGCGAGTGGTCGATTCGCGGGGTGGAAATCAATCTACCGTCGTTGCGCATGGCGGTCCTGCAACTGCTGTTGGGAGCGTTGAACTGGTCGCTGATGGCGGCGGTGATCTTCACGTTGCTGCCGAGCAAACTGGATTATCCGTTGGTGCTGGGGGTGTTGCTGATCAGCGCGATTGCCGGGGTCATTACGCATATTCCGGCGGGGCTTGGGGTGCTGGAGGCGGTGTTTGTGGCGCTGCTGCAACACGAGGCTTCGCGCGGCAGTCTGGTGGCGGGGTTGCTGGCGTATCGGGCGATTTATTTTCTGTTGCCGTTGTTGATTACGGTGGTGATGTATCTGGTGGTTGAGGCCAAGGCCAAGGCGCTTCGGATCGAGAAAAACCCCTCTTGAGTTAGTTTTTGAATTCGAAATCGCTATCGCGAGCAGGCTCACTCCTACAAGTGAACGCATTCCAAAATGTAGGAGTGAGCCTGCTCGCGATAGCGTTCGAAAGAACACTAAAAAATCATGCTGATTGAATAATGCTCAACCGCTCGCCCACCACCATCTCGGTAATCCAGTCCACCAGAATCGAGGTGTAGGCCTGCTGCGACACCGGTTCGCTCAACGCATGATCCGCGCCATCGATAATCCTGTGCGTCAGTGAATGGGTCTGCTGGCACGCCGCGCGGTAACTCATGATCGCCGCATGGGGCACGTAATCATCGGTTTCCGACTCCACCAGCAACACATCCCCGGTGAATTGTGAACAGGCATGCAGCGCGCGGTTAGTGTCCGCGCGCACCAGCGTGCTTCGATAATCACGCAAATCCGCCTTGTCCAGATCGCGCTTGGGTGTGTGCCATTGCTCATCGCGATACAGCGCCGGTACGCGCAGTGCCAGCCAGCGTACCGGGCGCAATGAGGTCAGGATGGCCGCCAGATACCCACCATAACTGGTGCCGACCACGGCGATAGCCGAAGTGTCGAGCGCCGGATGCGCGAGCAGACGATCGTACGCCGCGAGCAAATCACGCAGGTTATCTTCGCGAGTCACGCGGGTCAGCGGGATCCCGGTACCGCCGGTATGTCCGCGCAAGTCGAACGTCAGGCACACACACCCGAGACCGGCGATGCCTTTGGCCCGCTCCAGATCACGCTCCTGACTACCGCCCCAACCGTGGACAAACAACACGCCAGGCACTTTCGATTTGGGACTGAGAAATGTCCCGCTCATCTGTTCATCATCAATGTCGATTTGAATGCTTTCGCTTCTAGCCGTCATAGGATTTGACCGTTACGTATTTGAGGAGAAATTCGCTGTTCTCAGCCGGGCCGCGATAAACCTCGATGGCATCCGCCGGCAACGGCTGATCGATGTAGGTTTCTACCGAAGACACACGGATCGCGCGCATCCCCGGATCGTTGACGAAGCTTTGCAACGCGGCAACTTCAGCACTGCTGGCACCGCCCATGCGCCAGGATTGTTCGAGCACACCGCTGCGGGATTTACCGTTGCTGTCCAGACCCTGGGCGATGTCGTAATTGCGCCGCGAGGCATAAAAGCGCGGATAGGCTTCATCCGCAGCACCGTCGAAGACCTGCGCCTGCTCGATGGCCAGGCGAACATCGTCGGGCAATTCCAGCGCCAGCAATTCGTCGTAACCACCCTGCACTACCAGCAAGTTCGAGCCGCCGTAAACCTCTTCGCCGTGGGCGTCCTGGGTCAAGTATTGATCACCGCAGTAACTCAGCACTTTATCGCCGATGAACGACTGGCCGACGCTGTGGGTGACAACGTCGCTCAAGTCCTGCTCCAGCACCACGCCTTCGCTGAACTGCTTTGCAATGTCGGGTCGGGACAGGATTTCGTCGAAGGCATCAAGGCTCTTGATCACTTCCTGACCTCGACCGGCGCAGGCGTGAACCGGCTTCATGCGTATCGGGCCGCTGTACAGCAGATGTTCGGCGGCGGGTCGTGCATCTTCCAGGGCAAACACGCTGAGGCCGTCGAGCACCACGTTGCGCACGCGCTCGGAAAACAATGGCGACCAGCCTTGCGGCGCGTGGGCCAGATGACTGCGCAGGCCGTGGCTGATGGCTTTGGTGCAGATGAAGTCGTGCTCGACGAAACCGCCCCACAGATCGTCCGGACCTTTGATGCCGAGTTGCTGAGCGCTGGCCGTGCCGACAATGGTTTGCGTCGGCAGTAGATACAGCTCACGACCGCGATGTTTGTCCGGATCGTAACTGCCGCCGAATTTGCATCCGAGAATCTGCGCCAGCCAGCGCGCCAGGGCTTTATTGGTTTGCACTTCGTGCTGCGGCGCGTCAGGGCGCACCGAGTGGGCAACCACGATTTTCCTGCTGGGTGTCGGGGTCATGCGTCCCCCTTCCATCGGTTCGATAACTGTGGCGGTAAGAGGTGCAGAGATCAGGCCAACGGCTGCTCCACAAAAATCCTAGCCTAATCAGAAACTTGCCAGAATCGTACTGGCACCGCGCCTGTTTCAATCTGCACGACCGCGCGCCGATCCCCGGCAAATTGCACGATCTATGGCCCGGTGGAGTTCAATGTCGGAGCGAGCCTGCTCGCGAAGGCGTAGTGCCAGCGAACAACAGTTTCGCAGATCCACCGCTTTCGCGAGCAGGCTCGCACACATTAGATATTCGTCGGCTTCGGGTTTGGGGACACACCAAACCGCGTCCGATAATCACTCGGCGCCAGCCCGGTAATCTTCTTGAAGATCGCGCGAAACGCCCCCGGATCCTGATAACCCACCGTCCACGCAATGTGATCAATCGTGCCATTACTGAATTCGAGCATTTCCCGTGCCTTGCCCACCCGCAGATGCTGGCAGTACTCGGTCGGTTTCAACCCGGTTGCCGCACGGAACCGGCGCAGAAACGTGCGCTCCTCCAGGCCTGCCCGCTCGGCCATCGCCGTCAGCGAAACATCCGTCGCGCCGGTGCTTTGCAGCCAATGCTGAACCTTGAGAATCGCCGCATCGCCATGCCCGAGAATCGGCGCGAAATTACTGCCGCACTCACTGGCGCTGTCACTGTGCTCTATCACCAGAAATCGCGCGGTGCCGGTGGCAATGCTCGGCCCGAGCAACCTGTCGACCAGGCGTAATCCCAGCTCCGACCAAGCCATCAATCCGGCCGTGGTGATCAGGTCGCCGTCGTCGACAATCGGGGTATCAGCCTTGAGCTTGATCTTCGGGTAACGCTCGGCGAAGGCCTTGGCCGAGGTCCAATGGGTGGTGGCGCTGCGGCCGTCGAGCAGACCGCTTTCAGCCAACATCAGCGAGCCTACGCAAACCCCGCCCAGCGTCGCACCGTGGGCATGTTGATCCCGTAACCATTGCATCAGGCTGGCCGGCGCTTGCGCCGCCGAGAACCCGCCGATCGATGGCGGAATCAGCACCGCCAGCAAAGCCCTGTCGTCACCCGCATGACTGGCGTAAGTGCGCGTTGGCGGCTGCTCACCTTCGACCTGCCAGTGACTGACCCGCAGCACAGGCAACTGCGCGGCCTGATGTTCGGCGGCAATCCGGTTGGCCACCGCAAACAGATCGGTCAGACCATGCACCGCCGCCATTTGCGCGCCGGGATAGATCAGCACACCCAATTCAGCGATGGCGGCACTTTCTGCGCCCATTGTCAGTTTTCCCCTGTCTATTGTCGGTGCGGCCAATCCCCGAATCGCTGATCAGCGCCAATACTGCAGCCACTTCCAGCCAACACATCAAGGACACCCCCCATGGCCAAGCAAGCGCTCATCGTAGTCGATATCCAGAACGACTACTTCCCCCAAGGCAAGTGGCCGCTGGCCGGTGCCGACGCCGCTGCCGACAACGCCGCCCGGCTGATCGCCGCCTTCCGTGAGGCCGGCAATACGGTCATCCACATCCGCCACGAGTTCACCTCAGCGGACGCGCCGTTTTTCACCCCGGGCTCGGACGGCGCCAAGCTACACCCGAAAGTGCTCAATCGCGCCGATGAACCGGTAGTACTCAAGCACTTCGTCAACTCGTTCCGCGAAACCGAATTGCAAGCGATCCTCGACGAACAAGGCATCAAGGAGCTGGTGGTGGTCGGCAGCATGAGCCACATGTGCATTGACGGCATTACCCGCGCGGCGGCGGATCTGGGTTACGCCGTCACGGTGATTCATGACGCCTGCGCCAGCCGTGACCTGGCGTTCAATGGTCTGACGGTGCCGGCGGCACACGTCCATGCCGCGTTCATGTCGGCGCTCGGTTTCGCCTACGCCAGCGTGGTATCTACTGACGAATACCTCGCTGCCAAACACTGAGTCATTCTGCGAAAAACCTGGGCCCGCCTCGTAGCGGGCCTTTTTTCGTCTGTCATAAAAATCTCACGCGTGAGCCATTGATGGCACTTTGAATTGGTTGTAGTGTGGCTCACGCGTGAGATGTCCATAACCGAGCCATTGCCATGAAAAGCCGTTCCCCCACCGCGAAATCAGAGAGTCCCAAGGGGGATCGCGCGAAACCGTCTGCGAAAAAACCTTCGAGTTTCTATATGAAGCAGATGCGCGCAGGCCTGGCCGCAGCAGGTTATGTGAAACACGAAACTTGGGTGCTTCCCGAAAACCGAAGCTTGCTCAAGCAAATGGAGCAACAGCTACGCCAACCGATTCTGGCTGGCTCTTTCATGTCGGAGAATTACATGAGCGCAGGCAACAACTGGACCATCGATAGCCTCTTCAACGCCCTCAAGGCCCTCGACGAGGTGGCTTCGCAAGAAATCACGCTGTCGCTGATCCAGAGCTCCGAACCCAGCATCAAGCTGGAAATGAACGAATTCGGCGGTCTGCCGATTCACATCGCCCTGGCCGGCCAGCAGATCATCGTCGACACCGTGCTGGTGGACATCGATTCGATCAGCGACGTGCGCGCCTTCAACGATGCCGTGTTGCGCAGCCGGGAAATGTTCCCGCTGTCGTCGATCGGGATCGAGTCGATGCCGAACGGGCAGACCGTTTACAACATGTTTGGCGCCCTCAGCGCCGACTCGAGCCTGACCAACGTCGTCACCGAGGTGAAAACCCTGGTCGACAATGTGCAGCGCGCGAGCGAAGCCTTCGAACACTTCTTCAAGTAATCAACAGGGAATATCCAATGACTCAGTCCATCTGGAGCAAGTTGTTCACCGCACTGCGCGGCGGCGCCAATGAAGTCGGCGAAGCGATCGCGGACCAACAGGCCCTGCGCATCCTCGATCAGGAAATCCGCGATGCCGACAGCGCGCTGTCGAACGCCCGTCGCGAACTGGTCACCATCATGGCTAAACACAAACTGGCCGCCGACCGCGTAAGCGAGTACGACGCCAAGATCAAGGATCTGGAGGCCAAAGCCGTCTCGGCGCTGAACGCTGGCCGTGAAGACCTGGCGCTGGAAGTGGCCGAAGCGATTTCGACCCTGACCAACGAGCTGGATGTTGAGAAAAAGCAGAGCGACGAATTCGGTACTTACGCCGAAAACATGCGCAAAGACATCAGCAAAGCCGAGTCGCGGATCAAGAGCCTGCGCCAGCAAGTGGACATGGCCAAGGCCCGCGAAAGCGTGCAGAAAGCCCAGGTCAGCGCTTCCATCGCCAGCGGCGGCGCCAATGGCAAACTGGAAACTGCCGTCGGTACGTTGAACCGTCTGCAGGCCAAGCAGCAGCAACGTGCTGCCGAGCTGAGCGCGGCGGACGAACTGGCTGACGCCTCGACCGGCAACGACCTGGAACGCAAACTGCGCGACGCCGGCATCACGCCGAACGAAGGCAGCGCCAATGCGATTCTTGAGCGTCTGAAGCAGAAGTCCTCGCAGTAAGCATTTGCACGAAACCTGTGGGAGCGAGCCTGCTCGCGAAGACGGAGTATCAGTCGGCATATGAGTCAGCTGACATGACGCTTTCGCGAGCAGGCTCGCTCCCACATGGTTTGTGGCGTGTCGTTGATCGCTCAGCCCGGTACACTAGCCACGCTTTTTTCGCCGACGAACACCTCCACCCGCTTCAAGGAACGTACCCATGGGATGGTTTAAAGACTTGCTGGGCACCAGCAACTGGCAGACCGCTGCGCCAACACCGACCGTTGCCAGTGGCCCACTCGGCATGGCGCAAGGCAAGGCCGTCAGGTTCGATACAACCCTGGCGCTGCTGCTCGATGGTTCGACCACCGTGCGGGTACCCTTCGATCAGGCGATCTGGAGCCATGGCTGGGTCGACCTCGGCCAGTCCAACAAACTGCACCGCTATTACATGAACGACGAGGATTTCTGGCTGCAGATCCACGTCACCGGTGACGACCAGATCGAATCGGTTACCCTGTTCAACTACCTCAGTTACGTGACCGTCAACAGTGACGCCGAACTGCAACGCCTGGCCGGCCCCAACAGCTCGATCGGTCTGCCCGCCTACAGCCACGACGGTGTCGAATACACCCGCGAGTGGGGCACCGAACAAGGCCAGACCGAACTCGTACCGATGACCGAACAAGTGGTCAATCCGGACGAGAGCTACACCATCGAACACCACTCCATGCTTTATGCGCGCGAGACCGGCCTGACCGATCGCCGCGAATTGCTGCTGTTCTCCGTCGAACAGGACGAAGAAGGCACCGTCAGCCTGAGCACCTCGCTCGGCATTTCGCTGTACACGACAGATCTGAGCACCATTTAAAAAGGAAGTTTTTCATGCTGGAAGTGCTGGCCGTTTCCCTGAACAAAACCGCGCTGGTCGGTTTCGTCGTCTACCTCATCGGCGCCGTGCTGCTGTTCATGCTATTTCAATTTGTCTATACCCGCATCACGCCGCACAAAGAGTTCGAGCTGATCCGCTCCGGCAACGTTGCAGCCGCCATCGCCCTGTCCGGCGCGATCATCGGCTTCGCGATTCCGGCCAGTAACGTGATTGCGTTTTCGGTCAACGTCCTCGACTTCGTGCTCTGGGCGGTGATTGCCGCGGTGGTGCAACTGCTGGCATTCCTCGCCACGGGCCTGGTGCTCAAAGGCACATCCCAGCGCATCGCCAACGGCGAAGTGGCTTCGGGTATCTATGTCGCTGCGGTCGCGATCAGCGTCGGCATGCTCAACGCCGCGTGCATGACACCGTCCAACTGATCGGCAGGAAGCCTTAGATGAAACGCAGCAAATACGTTCAGTTGTCCCTCGCCGCCTCGGTGGCGATGGCCATTTCCGGCCAGGCGACAGCCGCAGATCAACCACGAAGTTTCCAGAATGTGGAACAGTGCGTCGACGCCGAAGTGGCCGCCGATGTCTGCTCCAACGCTTACGTCGCCGCCCTGACCGAACATCGGCGCATTGCCCCGGCGTACGACAACAAGGCCAAGTGCGACGCGGACTTTGCCGCTGACTGGTGCCAGAAGAATTCTGACGGCCGCTTCGTGCCGAGACTCGGCGGCTTCAAAGTGCCGAAAGACGGTGAGCCGGCGCAGAATCTTGACGCCATCGCCGGCGCGCAAATGCCTGCGGGTGATGCGGCGGCTGTGCAGAGTGTGCAAAACACTTCGCACACCTCCAGTGGCGGTGGCAAYGGTTGGCTGACCGGCTGGCTGATCGGCAACGCGATGAGCAACAACGCCGAACGCACGGTTTACCGCGATCGCGAAACGCGCCAGCCGTACAACACCTCGACGCAGTACCGCAGAGCCGAAACCACGACGCGCAGCCAAACGGATTACGAAAGCAGCAAAAGCAAACCGGTCAACGTGGCTTCTTCGACCTCACGCGGCGGCTTCGGCAGCCAGTCCAGTGCCCGTAGCGGCTGGGGTGGTTGGGGCAGCAGTTCTGGTTCTGGTCGTTCGAGCAGCTGACGATGAAGAAGATCCTCTGCGCCGAGCGCCCCGACTGGAAACAGACCGCCGAGAGCCTCGGTTTCATGTTTCACACCATCGACGATGAGCCGTACTGGGACGAAAGCGCGTACTACCAGTTCACGCTCGCGCAAATCGAAAACGATCTTGAGGACCCGACCACCGAACTGCACGAGATGTGCATGGATCTGGTCGACCGTGTAGTTAACAGCGAAGAGTTGCTGGATCGCCTGAGCATCCCGGCGGCGTACTACGACATGATCCGCACGTCCTGGCGGGAAGGTCATCCGCATCTGTATGGACGCATGGACTTTTCCTACAGCGGCAACGGCCCGGCGAAGCTGCTGGAGCTCAACTACGACACGCCGACCAGTCTTTATGAAGCGGCGGCGTTCCAGTGGGGCTGGCTGGAACAATGCATCGAGCGCGGCACGCTGCCGCGTCATGCCGACCAGTTCAACAGCATCGACACCCATCTGCATCAGGCCTTCGCCGAATTACAACTGAAGCGGCCGTTCTACTTTGCCTCGATGAAAGACTCGGTCGAGGACAAGGGCACAACGGATTATCTGCGGCTGATCGCCGAGAAAGTCGGCATCGAGTCGCGGCACATCGATATCGAAGACATCGGTTTGACGGCTGAAGGGCGCTTCGTCGACCTGGAAGATCGCTGGATCCCGCACCTGTTCAAACTGCATGCCTGGGAATTCATCTTCCACGAGCCCTTCGGCGCGGCGATTGCCGAGTGCGATACGCAGTTTTTCGAACCGGCGTGGAAGGCGATTCTGTCGAACAAGGGTGCACTGCCATTACTGTGGGAACTGCACAAAGGGCATCCGAATCTGCTGGCGGCGCATCTCGATCCGAACCCGACCAATGCAGTGCCGAAAGGCTGGGTACGCAAGCCGTACTTTTCCCGCGAAGGGGCGAACATTGAGTTGCAAACGGCTGACGGTCTGATCGTCAAAGAGGACGGGCCCTACACGGATGCGCCATTTATCCTGCAGGAGTTTGCGCCGTTGCCGAAGTTTGGCGACAGCTACACGCTGATCGGTTCCTGGGTGATTGGCGATCAGGCTGCGGGGATTGGTGTGCGGGAAGACAACAGTTTGATCACCAAAGACTCCAGCCGCTTCCTGCCCCACCTGATCCTTGATTGAAACCCAGATCCCTTCTGTGGGAGCGAGCCTGCTCGCGAAAGCGGTGTGTCATTCAACCATTTTTTGAACTGACCGACGCCTTCGTGAGCAGGCTCGCTCCCACAGTTGATCGGGGGGATTGCAGGTTATTTGCTCCACAAAAAAAGGCCCGTCGTTTAAGCGA